>JBKJTX010000284.1:0-18135 GCA_046590315.1 Ramlibacter sp.
CGCGCCTTTCGCGTGTGCGACCTGCAGGATGCGGCCCGCTCGCTCGGCCAGCACTTCCTGTACGCCAACCTGGCCTCGGCCCAAAGCAAGCAGGACGTTCTCGACCTGATCGCCCAGCAGTTCATCCTGCCGGCGCACTTTGGCAAGAATTTCGACGCGTTGTACGACTGCATGACCGACCCGGTGCATAAATCGGGCCCCCAGCCCGGTTTTATCGTGGTGCTCGAGCAGCTTCCGGCCAACGCCAAATTCGACAAGGAGGCGCGCGAGCAGCTGCTCGACATTTTCCGGGACACGGCCGATTACTGGGCTGAAAGGAAAATTCCCTTCCGGTGCTTCTATTCTTTTCTGTAGCCCGTTCTGCACACACCAGCCAAGCAGAACGGGCGAACGAGGCGCAAGGAGAAGTCGTCGGGACTCTGCCCGGGACACCCATCACTGAAACAGGCGAGAAGATGCCCACCGATAAATTGGTGGACGTATCACCGCTGGCGCTGCGAATGAGCAGCCCATTTAACGCGGGGTATTGGCTAGCTGCCGCTTAACTTGAGGCCCACTGCGCGTTGCTTCGTGGGTCCGGGGAATTACGCCCTCTCCCTTCGGGAGAGGGCTGGGGTGAGGGCAAGCGCGAGGTACTCTTCCACCGGCACTTCTTCCGCGCGGCGTTGCGTGTCGAACGCGCCCGCGAAATTTCTTTGCTCCAGCCACTTCCCCAGCGTGTGCCGCAAAATTTTACGGCGTTGGCTGAAGGCGACCTGCACCATCTCCGACAGCAGCTTCTCGTCCACCGGCGCGGGGGTTTGGCGCGGCACCATGCGCACGACGGCGCTGTCGACCCTCGGCGGCGGATCGAACGACTCGGGCGGCACGAACAACACGTTCTCCATCTCGTAGCGCCACTGAAGCATCACGGAAAGACGGCCGTAGTCGCTGGTCGCCGGGCGTGCCACCATGCGATCGACCACCTCTTTTTGCAGCATGAAGTGCTGGTCGGCGATGACGTGCACATGCTCCAGCAGGTGAAACAGGATCGGCGTTGAAATGTTGTAGGGGAGGTTGCCGACCACGCGAAGCTGCTGCGCGCCGAGTACGCGCGCCAACTCGCCGAAATCCACTTTCAGCACGTCGGCCTCGGTAACTTGCAATTGCGGATGGTTGCGCAGGCGCGCGGCGAGGTCGCGGTCCAGCTCGATGACGGCAAGTTGGCCGAGCCGCTCGACCAGCGGCTGCGTCAGCGCCGCCAGACCGGGCCCGATCTCGACCATGGCTTGGCCGGGCCGTGGATCGATCTCGCGCACGATCGATTCGATGATGGCCTGATCGGCCAGAAAGTGCTGGCCAAAGCGCTTACGAGGGATATGGGTGCCCCCACGCTCCCCACTTCGTGTGGTTCGCTGCCCCCCGAGGGGGCTCTCGCGGCTTGGGGCGGCCCGGCGCCGCTCGGGCTTCACATTGTCAGCGCGGCGGCTCGCGCATTTCCACGTAGGCGCGGCCGCGCACTTCTTGCGCCCACACGGCGTAGGCTTCATCGAGCTTCTTCTCGCGCAACTGGGCGCGCGCCGTGTCGCGCAGCTCTTTTTCGCCCAGCTTCGTCTGCCGCCGCTCCAGCAACTGCACCAGGTGCACGCCAAAGTTTGTGATCACGGGGTCACCGATCTGGCCGGGCTGCAGGCTGTTCATCAACTCCTCGAACTCCGGTACGAACGTGCCGGGCGCGGCCCAGCCCAAGTCGCCGCCCTTGGGCGCGCTGGCATCCTGCGAAAACTCGGTTGCCAGCTGCGCGAAATCGGCTTGGCGGGCCAGGATGCGGCGCTTGAAGTCCGCCAGTCGCTGCACCGCAGCCGCTTCGGTCAATTGCGGTCCGGTCCGCAGCAGGATGTGCCGCGCGTGGCTTTGTGTCACCGTGCCCACGGGCGGCGCCTTGCGGCGGTCCACGATCTTGATCACGTGAAAGCCGCCGCCGGAGCGGATCACGTCGCTCACACCACCAGCAGGCAGCTTCTGCACCGCCTCCACGAAAAGCGGCGGCAGGCGATCGGCAGTACGCAGGCCGATCAGGCCGCCGGTGGCGTTGGCGCCCTGCGCATCGGAGAACTCCTTGGCGAGCTTCGAAAAATCTTCACCCGCCCGGGCGCGCTCCTGCACCCGCTGGGCGCGGGCGCGCAATTGCGCGACCTGCGCATCGGTCGCGTTGTCGGGCACGGCCACCAGCACGTGGGCCAGGTTCAACTCGTCCGAGGCAGGGTCGCTGGCGGCCTGCTGCTGCTCGCGCAGGTACTGGTCCACATCGGCGTCGCTGACGCGGATCCGATTGTCCAGCTCGCGCTCGCGCAGGCGCGTGAGCAGCAGCTGGTCGCGCAGGTCGGTTCGGAACTGACCAGCGCTCATGCCGTCGGCGGCCAGGCGGCGGCGGAACTCCGGAACCTCGAGCTGGTACTGCCGCGCCACCGTCTGCTCGGCTTGGTCCACCTGCGCGTCGTCCACCTTGATTCCGTTCTCGCGCGCCAGCTGGATTTGGGCCTTCTCGCTGATCAGGCGCTCCAGCACCTGCCGCGAAAATTCAGCCGGCGGTGGAAGTGGTTGGCCCTGCTGGGCCAGTTGCTGCTCGAAGCGCGCCATCCGCGAGCGCACTTCATTGTTGGTAATCGGTTCCGAATTGACGACAGCGACGATGTAGTCGGCCGGCCGGGGCGTGTTGTCCACGGGACGCGGGAGCGCCCTGCCGGCTGGCGGCGACGCCCGCAGGCCCTGCGCGGCGGCAGGAAACTGCAGGGCGGCCGCCTGCATGGCACAGGCCAGCCAAAGGGCATAAGCGCGTTGGTTCATGGTTCTCATCACTCGTAATTGCTAAAGCGGCTGGGCGGTGTAACCTGCTCGCGCAGGAACTGGTAGCGGGGGATATTTTGCTTGAGCGTGGTGAGGGCGTTGGAACCCAGCCGGCTGAAGCCGACGAACTCGAGTTGGAACAGAATGCGTTTGTTCGACGTGGACGTGCTGCTTTGCAGCCGCTCCAGCACGACGCGGCCCAGCCAGCAGCCCGCGTCGTACTCCAAGCCGACGATGGCATCGACCACTCGCCGGTCCTTCAGGCTCCAGTTGATGCGCCCGACGCTGTACCACCGGCCTTCGCCCTCGCCCTGGCCAGGGCCGAGGTTCTGGCCCTTGTCGCCCCACAGGTCGTTGAGTGGCCACTGCCAGCCGATGTCGAGCTGTTCGCTGGCACCGCGCTGTAGCCGGTAGGCGGCACTGATCACCCGGTAGTTGCCGGGGCTGTAGCGCCCGCCCAGGGTCGTGCGGATCGAACGGCCGGTCTTGGGGTTGTATTGCACCGTGGTGTCGGCGCTCCACTGCGGCGTCCAATTGACGCTGGCGCCGAAGAGGAGGTCGGAGATGCGCTCGCTCACCGGCGCTCCCCCCGGCAACGTGACCCGCTGGTCTTCGTAACGCAGGCGCTGCGCGATGCCAAAGCGCGCCGCCTCAGCGCCGGTATCCGGGTCGAGCAGGCGTGAGGTCGCGCCGAGCGTCAGCAGGTTGTTGTCCGAGATGCGGTCGTTGCCGACGAATGCGTTCTCGGTGTAGATGGTCGCGAAGTTGAAGTCGGTGGCGGCCGAATCGTAGTTGGGTAGCCGGTTCTGGTCCCGGAACGGAGTCTTCACGTAAAAGGCGCGCGGCTCCAGCGTTTGGCGAAAGCTCCGGCCGAAAAAGTTGGCGTCGCGCTCGAGCACCAGTCCGCTGTCCAGGCTGAAGGTCGGCACTGCGACGCTGGCCGAGCGCTCGCCGCTGACCAGCGGCGCGTCGAACTGGTATTGGCGCGCATGCAGTTGCAGTTTGGGCGTGACAAACCAGCCCGGGGCTTGCCACGAGCGGCTGATTTGCGCCAGCATGAAGCTGCGGTGCGCGTTCGGCTGGCCGTTGAGCACGCGGTCGGACTCGAACCGCGTGTAGTCGGCTTCGACCGAAGCCTCAAGGCCGCCTATGAGCTTGCTTGGCGCGTAGCGGGCCACCAATTGGGGTAGCCGGTCGTAAGGCGGCACGATGGGCGCGTTCACGTCCTGCAGCGTTTGCCACTTGAGGGCGCGGGCTCGCACAGACAGATCGCCGCGCGACCATGACAAGTTGCCATCGCTGGCCAGCAGGCGTTGCGTCAGCGACGCCGTGGTGCGCGAGAAATCGCGCCAGTAGTTGTCGTCGCTGACGCGGTTGAGGTTGAGGCTCAGGCCCACGGGCCCCGTGCCCCAATCGGCGCCGATGGTGCCTTCGTGCTTGGCGGCGTAGCCCCAGCGGTCTCTGTGCCGCAGCTGGTCGCTTGGCATGAAATTGGCGCGCACCTGGCCCTGGTAGTCACGCTCCAGGTAGCGAAATTCCCCACCCAGATCCACGCCGCGCTTGGTCATGAGCGTCGGGTACAACGTTGCATCGCGGTTGGGTGCAATGTTCCAGTAGTAAGGGATCGTGAGTTCCACCCCATTCAGGCTGTCGATGCCGATCGTGGGGGGCAAAAGTCCCGACTTGCGCTTGTCCGACAGCGGAAAACTCATCGACGGAACAGGCAGGATCGGGACGCCCAGAAAGCTCAGCACAGCGCCGGTCGCCTGGCCGACCTCGTCTTCCTCGTCGATGCGGATGCTGGCCGCGCGCAAAATCCAGTCGGGCATCCAACTCGGCCCGGGTCGCCGCTGGCAGGTCGTGTAGGTGGCATTGCGGATGAGGGTGCGCTTTTGGTCGAGAAAGTCGACACGGTCGGCTTCACCGTAGGCGTTGTTGCGCAGCAGGCGGTAGCGCGGCTGGTCGAAGAAGCCCTCGAACGATTCGACCTTGAGCTCGAGCAGCGGCCCTTCGAAGGTGTTGCCGGCCCGGTTGATGCGCACATTGCCGCGCGCCTTGGCCAGATCATCTGGCGCGGAGTACTCGAGGCGATCAGCGCGGATCACTGTGTCGCCGCGGCGCAGCTGGGCCTCGCCCTCGACCACGGTTTGCAAGTCGGGCTGTCCCTGCAGGCGTTGCCCGGACACATAAGTCGGAAGTTGGCTGCGGGTGGCGCCGGGAATATCCTCGCGCAGCATGGGGCTGGGCTTGAGCACCAGCGGCGGCTCGGCCTGCGCGCGCGCGGCGCCGCCATGCAAAAGGGCGCAGGCCACGAGCGCGACCGGTTTGAGAACAAAGCGGGCACGAAACGCCCTGGATTTCAAGTCTTGCATCGGTCGAATTTAGAATGGATTATCCATGAGCGAACCTTCCATCACGCCCGCCGCCCCCGGGCCCGCGGTGACCTGGCCCGACCCGCAACGCGAAGCGGCCTTCCACCAGTGGCTGGACGGCATCGCCGCCGCGCATGAACTCACCCCCGCGTCGGTGCGACCGGCATCCGCCGACGCCAGCTTCAGGCGCTACCTGCGTATCGACTGCGCTACCGGCAGCCGCATCATCATGGATGCGCCGCCCGACATGGAAGACTGCCGGCCGTTTGTGAAAGTCGCCGGCCTGATGGCCGACGCCGGGCTCCATGTGCCGCGCATTCTGGCCTGGGACGAGCCGCGCGGTTTCATGTTGCTGGACGACCTGGGCACCCGCACCATGATCGAAGTGGTCGACCGCGATAACCCAACGGCCAACCAGCCACTGTACCTGCGTGCCGTGGAGGCGCTGGTGGCATGGCAGGCGGCGTCGCGGCCCGGCGTGCTGCCACCTTACGATGAAGCCCTGCTGGCGCGCGAGCTGGCGCTTTTTCCCGACTGGTACCTGGAACGCCATCGAGGCGTGAAGCTGGAGGGCCGGGTTCGCGAGACGCTCGATGGCATCTTCCGGCTCGTGATGGAGCGCAACCTGGCCGCGCCCAGCGTTTACGTGCATCGCGACTTCATGCCGCGCAACCTGATGATGCCTGGCGAGGTGAGCGAATCACGCCTGGGCGTGCTGGACTTCCAGGACGCGGTCTACGGCCCGATCACCTACGACATCGCCAGCTTGATGCGCGATGCTTTTCTCACCTGGGACGAAGAGTTCGTTCTCGACATCACAGTGCGCTATTGGCAAATGGCCCTGAAGGCCGGCTTGCCGGTGAACCGCGACTTTGGCGAGTTCTACCGCGGCGTGGAGTGGATGGGCCTGCAGCGCCATCTCAAGGTGGCCGGCATCTTCGCTCGCCTCACGCTGCGCGACGGCAAGCCCAAATACCTGGCAGATGCACCTCGGTTCATCGCCTACATCCGCACGACCGCCGCCCGCTACCGCGAGCTCACGCCTTTGCTGAGGCTGCTGGATGAAGTCGAGGGCGCCGAGGCGGCCACGGCCTACTCCTTCGGCCGGCTCTGACCGACCCATGCCGCGCTTTCACTGTCCGGGGCCGCTGGCCAGCGGTCTGTCGATCGCCTTGCCCGCGGGCGCAGCCCGCCATGTGCAGGTGCTGAGGCTGCAGCCGGGCGCAGCCATCACGCTGTTCAACGGGGAGGGTGGTGAGTTCGAGGCCGTGGTGCAGCGCATGGGGCGCAGCGACGTGTTCGTGCAGGTGGGCCAGTGGCGCGATGTCGAACGCGAGGCGCCGCGCGAAGTGCATCTGGCCGTCGGCATGCCCGCGAACGAGCGCATGGACTGGTTGGTGGAAAAGGCCGCCGAGCTTGGTGTCGCGTCGATCCAGCCCCTGGTCGCCGCGCGCACCGTGCTGAAACTCAACGCAGAGCGCGCCGAGAAAAAGCGGGCGCATTGGCAAGGCATCGCGATCGCAGCGTGCGAGCAGTGTGGGCGCAATCGGGTGCCGGTGGTCTATGAAGTGATGTCACTGGAGCGCTGGCTCGCCGAGCCGCAGCCGCCGACCCACCGTCTGATGCTGTCGCTGGACGCCGATGCCGCGCCCCTGCGACTCGCCGTCTCCGGCACAGAACCGGTGCTCACACTTTCGGGTCCGGAAGGCGGGTTCACGCTGCACGAGCAGGAAGCGGCGAGCGCAGCCGGATTCGTCGCAATCACGCTGGGTCCGCGCGTGCTGCGTGCTGAAACCGCCCCGCTCGCGTTGCTGGCCGCGCTTACACTGGCTGCATGAACGCCGGCCCCAACGTCAATCGCAACCTGTGGCTGCTGGCGATCTGCCAGGGCCTCTTCCTCACCAACAATGTCGTCTTTATCGCCATCAACGGGCTGGTGGGGCTGGCCCTCGCCCCACTCGGGTGGATGGCGACGTTGCCGGTGATGGGCTATGTGGTGGGCAGCGCGCTGTCCACCAGCCCCGTGGCCTGGACACAGGCCCGGCACGGCCGCAAGGCGTCGTTCCAACTGGGCTTGGGCGTGGCGCTGGTCTCGGCCCTGCTGTGCGCCTACGCCGCAGCGACGCGAAACTTCTGGTTGCTTTGCTTGGCGACGGTGGTCGCCGGCTACTACAACGCCAATGCCGGCCTCTACCGGTTCGCGGCGGCCGAACTGTGCCCGCCGGCGATGCGTGAAAAAGCCGTGTCGCTGGTCATGGCCGGTGGACTGCTGGGTGCCGTGCTGGGTCCGAACCTCGCCTCGTACACACGTGACTGGTTCGCCGTGCCCTTCGCCGGTGCCTACATCACTTTGGCCCTGGTGGCGCTCCTCGCCATGGCTTTGCTCGCCTTCATCCAGTTTGCGCCGGCGCCCGCGCGCAACACGCCGGTGTCCGGTCGGCCATTGCTCGAAATCATCCGGCAGCCAGTTTTCATCGTTGCCGCCGCGTCAGGCGCCTTGAGCTACGGCGTAATGAACCTGTTGATGGCTGCGACACCGATCGCCATGCAGCAGTGTTCGCTGCCGTTCTCCGATGCGGCTTTTGTGTTGCAGTGGCACGTGATCGGCATGTTTGCGCCCGGCTTTTTCACCGGCAGCCTGATCAAGAAGTTCGGCCCCCTCCCGGTGATGGGCGTCGGTGTCGTGCTGAACCTCGCCTGCATCATCGTTGCGCTCTCAGGCGTGGAGTTGCACCAGTTTCTGGTGGCGCTGTTCCTGTTGGGCGTGGGCTGGAATTTTCTGTTCACCGGAAGCACCACGCTCTCGCTTTCCAGCTACGCTCCCGATGAAAAGGATCGAGCCCAGGGCGCGTTGAACTTCGCCGTGTTCGCGACGCTCGCCTTGAGCTCGTTGGCTTCCGGCGTGCTGGTGACCACCAGCGGCTGGACGCTGTTGAATTACGGCTCGCTGGTCCCGGTTGCGTTCACGGGCGCGGCGCTCATTTGGCTGGCGCTCAAGAAAAATTTGCGTCCAGCCACTGCCTGAGGCGCGCGAACACCGGTTCGCTGTCCTGCTCGTTGAAGATCTCGTGGTAGAGGTCCTTGAAGCAATAGGTGCTCACCACTTGCTTGGGTGCCGCCGTCTGGAAAGCGCGGCTGCCGGCCGGGTCGACCAGCTTGTCGTCGCCTGCGTACAGCAGCAGCGTCGGCACCACCCACTCCGGCGCATGCGCAATGACGGTCGGACCGGCATCAGCGATGAAGCGCGCCAACCGCGCCGAGATGCGGTCATGCACGCGCGCGTCGGCTTTGTACGCAGCCACCACCGTTGCATCATGCGAGATGAAGTTGGGGTCGACTCCGTTCGCCACGGTCAGGTCGGGTGCGATGCGCGGCAGCACGGTGAGCAGCAGTTTTTGCCAACTCGAGAGGCCGGCATTGAAGGCCGGTGACGACAGCACCAGCCCATCCACGCGCACTTGGCCCAGGGCGACCAGGCATGCCGCGACCAGCCCGCCCAGGCTGTGACCCAGCACAATCATTGGAGGGCCGCTGCCCATGCGGACACGCGTGCTGTCGATGATGTCGGCCAGGTCGTCGATCAGGCGCGCTGCAACCGGCAGTGCGCCGCGCGGGCCATTCGATTCGCCGTGGCCGTAGTGGTCATACCCGCGAACGGCGAAGCCCCAGCTGTTCAGGCGCCGAGCCACATGGTCATAGCGGCCTGCATGCTCCCCCAGGCCGTGCACCAGCACGACTACACCACGCAAAGCCAAGCCCTCGGGCAAGGGCCAGTCCTGCATGGCAAGGTTATCGCCGTCGCTTGCGGTGAAGGTGGACAGCGTGGATTCGCTGGGGGCCAGGCTCATAGGGCCCGCATGATGGCGGGAGATTGGCCGATGCGCAATAGTTCACGGACCAGCGGTAGGTCATTGGCGAGTGAGCGCCGCAACTGTGAATGGCGTCGCAATTTTCCTGTGCGACAGTTCACAACTTTTGCGTTACGGCAGCTGCGCGATCACCTGGGCCACGGCCGCGGTGAGCTTCTTGGCGTACGGCACGTGCAGGAATTCGTTCGGGCCATGCGCGTTGCTCTTGGGACCGAGCACGCCGCACACCATCATCTGCGCTTTGGGAAAGCCGGTGCTCAACATGTTCATGAGCGGAATGGTGCCGCCCTGACCAATGAACCCGCACGATGCGCCGAAATGTGCCTGCGACGCCTGGTGCAGCGCCCGCTCGAACCAGGGCGCGGTGGCTGGCGCGTTCCAACCGGTCGCGCCGCCGTTGCTCTCGAAGGTGACCTTGGCCTGGTAGGGCGCGTTGTCCTCGAGCAGCGCTTTCATCTCTTGCACCGCGTGCGCGGCATCGATCAGCGGCGGCAGGCGCAGTGACAGCTTGAACGCCGTGTAGGGGCGCAGCACGTTGCCTGCGTCCTGCAGCGACGGAAATCCTTCAGCGCCGGTGACCGAGAGCGTCGGCTTCCAGGTTCTGTTGATGAGGGCCTGCAACGGGTCGGTGGTGGTGGGCAGCGCGAAAGCCGTGGAGCCGCCGCAGTCGTAGTGGGCCCACGGGAAGCGCTTGTAGACCTCCTCGCCCAGGATCTGCGCCGTGGCTTGCGCTTGCGCCAAGCGCTCGGCCGGTACCTCGCAATGGAAGCTCGCGGGCAGCAAGGTGCCGGTCTTGCTGTCCTCCAGCCGGTCCAGCACCTGGCGCATGATCCGGAAGCTCGACGGCACAAGGCCCGAGGCGTCGCCGGAGTGAACGCCTTCAGTGAGGATTTCCACCTTGAGCGTGCCGCTGGCCATGCCGCGTAGCGAAGTGGTCAGCCACAGTTGGTCGTAGTTGCCGGCGCCCGAGTCCAGGCAGATCACGAGGTCGACTTCGCCCAGGCGGGGTCGCAACACATCGACGTAAGGCAGCAAGTCATAGGAGCCGGACTCCTCGCAGGTTTCAATGAGGCCGACGATGCGCGGATGCGCTACTTTCTGTGCCTTCAGCGCCTGCACCGCCGCAATGCTGGCGTACACCGCATAGCCATCGTCGGCGCTACCGCGGCCATACAGCTTGCCGTCCTCGTACTTGGGCGTCCAGGGGCCGAGGTCGGAACGCCAGCCCGTGAATTCAGGTTGCTTGTCGAGGTGGCCGTACATCAATACCGTTTGCGCCGACGCCGGCTTGGTCGCGGCGATCTCGAAGAACAGCACGGGCGTGCGCCCAGGCAGGCGCACGACTTCGAGCGTGAGCCCCTCGACCTTCTGTGCTTCGACCCAGCCGGCTGCGTTGCGCATCACCGTTTCGATGTAGCCGTGCGCTGCCCAGTCCTTGTCGAAGCCGGGTGACTTGGCGGGAATGGCGATGTAGTCGGTGATCTGGCGAACGATGTCGCCGTCCCATTGCCGAGTGGCGTGGTCCAGGGCTTTGGCGCTGTCAAGAACGCTGTCCGGAAGTTCGCGGTGAAGGGGTGCATTCATGAGGTTGTCCTTGTGGGAACTGCGAGCAATCTCCAACTGTACGCCGGTGCGCGCCCCAGCAGGAACGCCGGCATTCAACGTACCTGACAAGGCGGAGGCCGGGCTTGTACTACCATGCCCGCGATGCCTTCCGAAAGCACTGCGTGAAGTTTCTGGTTTGCGCCCTGTTCTACGGCGATTTTCCCGATCTTGCGCTGCGCTGCGCGGCTTCGATCCGTGCGCTACAGGCCACCGGCCGGGTCGATGTTCGCATCGGAATGAACGAAGTCTCGTCGCGCTCGGCCGCACTGATCGATGAGGCACTGCCCGGTGTGGATTGCATCCGGGCCGACCCGCAGCTGTACAAGTACCCGATGATGCGACGGCTTGTGCATGAGTATCACGGGGACGCCACCCACCTGATGTGGTTCGACGACGACTCGTGCCTGATCGGCGGTCTGGCTGTGTCAGAGTGGTTGGAGACCGTGTCATTTCAAGCCGAAAGAACCCAAGGTGCACTTGGCTCGATTTACGCGGGCACGCCGTCGGCGGTCGAGCGGGCCTGGTACGCGCGGCAGCCGTGGCATACCGGGCGCCCGCTTCCGGCCAAGGTGCTGTTCCCCCAGGGCGCCTGGTTCGTGATCGCATTGGCTTTGCTGCGCCGATACGACTGGCCACCCGCCGCATTGCGGCACAACGGGGGAGATGTCGCGTTGGGCGCGCTGGCATTTCAGCAGGGGCTGGCGCTTGCGCCGTTCAAGGCGGGCGTTGCGATCAATGCCGATGCCGCGCTCGGGGAATCCACTGCGCCGCGCCGCGGGTTCAGCGAGCGTCCGTTGGGTATCTGAACGATTGAAGAAAGACCACATGGGCAATCGCATTCACGTTGGCGTCGGTGGCTGGACCTATGCTCCCTGGCGCGACAACTTCTATCCCAAGGGCTTGCCGCACGCCAAGGAACTGAGCTACGCGAGCCGGCACTTGACGGCCATCGAGGTCAACGGCACCTACTACAGCACCTTCAAGCCGCCGACCTTCGCGAAGTGGCGCAACGAAACGCCCGACGGCTTCGTCTTCTCGCTCAAGGCCAATCGCTTCGCCACCAACCGTAAGCTGCTTGCGACGGCGGGCGAATCGATCCAGCGCTTTGTGAACAGCGGCCTCAGCGAACTGGGCGCCAAGCTCGGCCCCCTCGTCTGGCAGTTCATGCCCACCAAGCAATTCGACGCCGCCGACTTCGAGGCATTCCTCGCGCTGCTGCCCAAGACGGTGGATGGGTGCAACCTGCGCCACGTGCTCGACGTGCGGCATCAAAGCTTCGCCTGCGATGAGTACTTGGCGCTGGCTCGCCGCTATGGCTGCACGACGGTGCACACCGATTCAGACAAATTCCCGGCACTCGTCGATGCGCAGGGGGAGCTGGCCTACATCCGTCTGATGCGCAACGAGGCGCAATGCGCCACCGGTTACCCGCCGCAGGTGCTCGATCAGTGGGCAACTGGTGCGCGCGCTTGGGTGGAAAAAGGTCCGGAACACGTTGTTTACATCAACTTCATCAACGGCGCGAAAGAACGTGCGCCCGCCGCCGCCGTGGCGCTCATCCGCCGCTTGGGCTGATACGGCGCGGCTCTGAGCATGTGCTATCGACTTTGTAGCACAGCGGTAGGAGCCGGATTACAGCTTGTTTCGTTCCCGGCGGTCAGCGCCGGCACGCGCGCGGGTGCTCAATCACGTTGTCAATAAAAACGGGAGCACAAAGCCATGGCTTATGTCTTCGAAACCATTCCTGCCGACCGCGGTCTGATCGACCTGGATGACCCGCGCGAAGTGTGTTGGTGGCGAAAACGGTTCGATTGCAGCGAAGTTCAGCTGCGCACCGCCGTGGCCGAAGTCGGGACGTCTGCCGCCAAGGTGGAACAGCTGCTGGACGGCAGTGACTTCCTCACGATCTGACCTGCCAGGGCCGAATCCATCCGAGTCCCGCACTCGTGCCGCCAGGCGTGCTGCCGCGCGCAGGCCTGTACTCGCAGCCGACCCAGCCCTGCCAGTTGCACTGCGCGGCCATCTCATCGATCACCGCGAATAAATAGGGGTAGTTCATTTCGCCCACGTCGGGCTCGTGTCGTTCCGGCACTCCGGCGATCTGAAAATGGCCCACGCGGCCCGTAGGCAAATATTGCCGGATCTTCGTCGCGACATCGCCCTCTACGATCTGGCAGTGGTACAGGTCCATCTGCACCTTGACGTTGGGCGCGCCGATCTCGGCGATGAGTTCGTGCGCATGGTCCTGCCGGTTCAGAAAAAAACCTGGGATGTCACGCGTGTTGATCGGCTCGACCAGAAGATCCACGCCTTGCCCCGCCGCTTCGCCAGCAGCCCAGCGCAAGTTGGCAACGTAGGTGGCCCGCACGCCTTCGCGGTCCATGCCTGGCGGCAAAAGGCCCGCCATCACATGCAGCCGGGGGCACGCGAGTGCTTCCGCATAGGCCAAGGCCTCGGCGATGCCGGCGCGAAATTGCGCCTCACGCCCCGGCACGCAAGCCAGCCCGCGCTCACCCTCGTCCCATGAACCGGGCGCAGCATTGAACAGCACCTGCTCCAAGCCGTTGAATTTCAGTCGGGCCGCCAGCTCGCGGGCTTCGTACGCGTAGGGGAAAAGAAATTCCACTGCTTCGAAGCCGTCGCGCGCGGCAGCTTCGAAGCGCGCCAAAAAATCCAGCTCCGGGTAGAGCATGGACAGATTTGCCGCGAAGCGTGGCATCGGGTCAGCGCAGCGGCAGCTTGACCGCGTCTGGGTTCTCGCGGGCGTAGTCGCGCACGACGGCCTCGAACTCCGCGTCTGCCACCAGCCCCAGTACGTTGGCGCGGGCTGCGGCGACCTTGCCGGGCCAAGTCCTCACCAAGCGCAGGATCGCCGGATCGGGCGTCCAATCGAGCAAGGCCGTGGCCTGCGGCCCAGCCACACGTTCCAGAGCGGCGGCCATCGCGCCGACCGTGATGCACATCGCCGGCAGGTTCATGCCAGTGAGCGGGCCCCATTCTTCGTCTGTCGCCTGGGCGGCGCGGAGGATGCCTTCGATGGTGCGCGCCGGTGACGAGAGCGCCACCAAGGTTTCGGGCGGAACCGGACACGCGCCTGTGACGCCGGCCAACGGCTCGCGGATCATGCCGGAGAAAAAGCTGGACGCGGCGCCATTGGGCTTTCCGGCGCGCACGCTGACCGTCATGAGGCGCACATTGCGCGCGCAGATGAACCCCTTGCGGCCGAAGTCGGCCACCAGCTGTTCACCGATGAACTTTTGAATGCCGTAGCTGCTCTGTGGCGTGGGCAAGGTGAAGTCTTCGATCAACGCCGGCAACGGCTGGCCGGGCAGATTGCCGAATACGGCCAGCGAACTCGCGAACACAAACAATGGTCGGGTGCCGAGTGCGCGGCAGGCGTCGAGCAGGGCGCGCGTCGCGTCGAAGTTGCTGCGCATGCCCAGGTCGAAGTCGGCCTCGCATTCTCCGCTCACGGCTGCGGCCAAGTGAAAAACGGCATCGGTCCCAGCGGCGGGAATTTGGCGCGTGCCAATCTGCTCATTGAGGTCACCCCCCACGAAGCGCACGCGGGGGTCGGCTGCGAGATCGGCCGGCGGCGGCGCACGGTCGGCCAGCGTGATGGTGTCGATGGTGCGCGCGGGCGCGCCGGCCAGGGAAAGGCTGCCTTGGGACAGCAACGTGCGGGCCAGGCGGGCGCCGAGAAATCCGCTGCCGCCGGTGATGAGGATGTTCATAGTCGCCCAAGCATAGAACGCTTCAGCCCCAGCCCGCAAGCCGCGCAACCAGCCCCGCCAGCGCACACGCCCCGATCACCGGAATCACACCCACCTTGAAGCGAAGCAGCGCGACAGCAGCGGCCACCGCGATGGCGAGCGCCACCCAGTCGAGGCTCGGCCCGACAGCGCCCTGCGCCACGCGCCAGGCGATGTGGGAGAGGAAGAAGACGCCCAAGCTGGCGATGACGCCGACCACTGCCGCCGTGATCGCAGTGAGGGGCGCCGTGAACTTGAGATTGCCATGCGTCGCCTCCACCAGCGGCCCTCCGGCCAGGATGAACAGAAAGGAGGGCAGAAAGGTGAACCAGGTCACGACGGTCGCCGCCAGCGCAGCGCCCGCGAACAGCATGTCCGGCCCGAGCACCTGCTTGGCCCAGCCGCCGACGAAACCGACGAACGCCACCACCATGATCAGCGGGCCGGGTGTCGTTTCGCCCAAGGCCAGGCCGTCGATCATCTGCGGCCCGGTGAGCCACTGGAACTGCTCGACCGCGCCCTGATAGACGTAGGGCAGAACCGCGTACGCGCCACCGAAGGTCAACAGCGCCGCCTTGGTGAAAAACCAGCCCATCTGCGTGAGCGTGCCGTCCCAGCCCTCGCGCGCAACCAAGAGCGCCATAGGCGCAAGCCAAAGTAAAGCGCCAATCAGGAGCACCATCGCCAGGCGTGACTTGCGGAACTTCGCGTGTTCAGGCGTCGGCGTGTCGTCGTCAATCACAAAAGGCAGGGACCCTTGCGCAAGAACTTTCGCCGCCCCATGCCCCGCGCCACCCTCAAACTGGGCCGGCAAGAATTTTCCGCCGAGCGCCCCGGCGATCGCGGCACTGAGCACGACCCAGGGGAACGGGACCTTGAACACCGCAATCGCAAGGAAGCTCAGCACGGCGATGGCCCACAGCAGCGGCACCTTGCGCGGGCTCTTGAGCGTGCGGCTGCCGATGCGCCAGACCGCTTGCAAGACGATGGCCGCCACCGCGGGCTTGATGCCGTAGAAAAGACCGGCGACCCAGCCCACGTTGCCGAACGCGACATAGATCCAGCTGAGCCCGATCAGGATGAACAGCGACGGCAGCACGAAGAGCACACCGGCCACGATGCCGCCCCAGGTGCGATGCATCAGCCAGCCGATGTACGTGGCCAGCTGCTGCGCTTCGGGGCCGGGCAGCAGCATGCAGTAGTTGAGCGCGTGCAGGAACCGGCGCTCCGAAATCCAGCGCTTGTTGTCCACCAGTTCGCGGTGCATCACGGCGATCTGGCCGGCCGGCCCGCCGAAGCTGATGAAGCCCAACTTGAGCCAGAACCGGAATGCCTCGGCGAACGAAACCGGGGCACGGGCGTTTGTGCCGGTCGATGTGTGAGCCGTCACGAGCTGGCTTTCTCCAGCATGTGGGCATCCCAGCCATGCGACTCATCGTGCGCCTCGCGGCACCACGCGTACAGCGCGTCGTACACAGGCAGCATGGCCTCTAGCATCGCGTGATCGTCGGCGTGAAGCCGGGACATGCCCAGCGAAATGGCCAGCAGCCCCGCGGCCGGTGCCGCCAGACCGAGACGGGTGGTGTCGGCGCCCCGTACGATGGTCGCCAGGGTCTGTAGCGCCGGCTCATTCAAGTCAAAGGCCTTCAAGAGGGCGTCGAAACTGCATTGCTCCCACTCATGGGTGATGGGCGCACCCGGGATGTCGTACGGCACCGCTTCCAGCCGCTTCGCTTCGTCAAGCACTTGGCCCGTGGGCACATAGAAAAACTGCGCCGCTGGATCAATGAAGCGCCGCACCAGCCAAGGGCAGGCGATGCGGTCGATCTTGGGCCTCTCTCGCGTGATCCAGCGCGACGGGCGCTCGCCGGTCACGCCAAGATCGGCACGCTTGCGCAACGTGGGCAGGTGTTGCTCGATCAGCCCCTCGATGCCGCCCTGCAGGAAGCGTGCGTTCCAGCCCGCAGCGCGCAGGTCGGCCGCGGCTTTCTCGCCGATCTCCAGCCCGTGTACGCAGTAAACGATGGCCTCCCCCGGCGTGTTCTGCGCCGCGAAGCGCGCAACCTCTTCGGGCGCGCAGCGCCGGGCGCCGGGCGCGATGCGCTCGCTTTCGCGGAAGCGCTCTTCGCGCCGAACGTCGAGCACGAGCGGCGCATCCGGCCGCGCGAGCGCAGCCACGAATTGTTCGGGCGAGATGGAAAAGGAAGTAGATGACGAAACGGTGTCCACGGTGAAACTCCATGAGTGAAGCTGCCAGCGCTTGGACGGGACACCGTCTATCTGTGAAGACCCGGGAGGCTGTATTCCCGATGGCTGAATACTACAACAAGTTGGTCGCGACTCAGCCGCGCTCGAACTTGAACACCGCCGTGCCGGCGCGGGCATTGGGCAAGAGACGCACTTCGCGTCCTTCCTGCAAACCGTAGGCGTCGAGGATGGACAACCGGTTTTTGGTGGCCAGCACTTCGAAGTCCTTGAAGGTGCCGACTCGGATGTTGGGCGTGTCGTACCACTGGTAGGGCAGCCGCTTGGTCACGGGCATGCGACCGCGCACGACCGACAAGCGGTTCGGCCAGTGCGCGAAGTTCGGAAAGGCGACCACGCCGATGCGCCCGACCCGCGCTGTCTCCACCAACATGGTCTCGGCATTGCGCAAGTGCTGCAGGGTATCGATCTGCAGCACCACGTCGAAAGACGCGTCGTCGAACATCGACAAGCCTTCGTCGAGGTTCAGCTGGATCACATTCACGCCGCGCTTGACACAGGCGCCGACGTTTGCATCGGCCAGTTCCACGCCGTAGCCGCTGCAACCGCGCTCACGTTGCAGCAAGTCCAGCAGGGCACCGTCGCCGCAACCGAGGTCGAGCACGTGCGAACCGGACGGCACCAATCTGGCGATCGATTGCAGGGTCAGGCGATCGCTCATGGCCCGATCTCCCTCGCGATGCGCTCGAAGTAGGAACGCACCACGCCGAGATAGCGCGGGTCCTCCAACAAGAACGCGTCGTGCCCATGCGGCGCGTCGATCTCGGCGTAGCTCACGTCGCGTCGGTTGTCGAGCAGGGCCTTCACGAGTTCGCGGCTGCGCTTGGGAGAGAAGCGCCAGTCCGTGGTGAAGCTCACCAGAAGAAAGTCCGCTGTCGCGGCCGCGAAGGCCTTGGCAAGATTGCCGCCGTAGCGCAGCGCAGGGTCGAAGTAGTCGAGCGC
The DNA here is from genome assembly GCA_046590315.1 of Ramlibacter sp. Taxonomy (GTDB): domain Bacteria; phylum Pseudomonadota; class Gammaproteobacteria; order Burkholderiales; family Burkholderiaceae_C; genus Ramlibacter. Next base: position 17,632 of record JBKJTX010000284.1, read on the forward strand.
GCGCGTAATGAGCAGATAGGTGTTGGCGTCGAAATAGTCGGCAAACTTATCGCCCTGATAGCGCAGGTAGCTTTCTATCTGGAACTCGATGTCCTGCGTGCTGTAGAGATAAGCCCCCACGCTTGTCACTTCGTGTACTGCGCTGCCCCCCGAGGGGGCCTTCGCGCCTTGGGACGGCCCGGCGGCGCTCATCTGGCTTGCAATCCGCGCGAAGTACGAGCGCACCACACCCAGGTAACGCTCGTCCTCCAGCAGGAAGGCGTCGTGGCCGTGCGGCGCATCGATCTCCGCGTAGCTCACGTCGCGCCGGTTGTCCAGCAAAGCCTTGACCAGTTCACGGCTGCGTGTGGGAGAGAAGCGCCAATCCGTCGTGAAACTCACGAGCAGAAAGTTGGCGGTCGCGGCGGCAAACGCCCTGGTGAGATTGCCGCCATGAGGCAGCGCCGGGTCGAAGTAGTCCAGCGCGCGGGTGATCAAAAGGTAGGTGTTGGCGTCGAAGTAGTC
>JBKJTX010000371.1:0-6319 GCA_046590315.1 Ramlibacter sp.
GCTGCTCCAGACGCTCAAAGCCGAGCACGCCATCATGCTGGTCGAACACGATATGGATGCCGTGTTCACGCTGGCCGTTGAGCATCACGGTCAGCCGATCGGCCAGCGTGAACACGGCATCCATATCGTGTTCGACCAGCATGATGGCGTGCTCGGCTTTGAGCGTCTGGAGCAGCCGCACCATGCGCTCGGCCTCCGCGCTGCCCATGCCGGCCAACGGCTCGTCCAGCAGCAACACGCGCGGTTGAGTCGCCAGCGTCATCGCGATTTCCAGTTGCCGTTGTTCACCGTGACTCATTGCGGCGGCGACAAAATTGCGCCGCGAGACGAGGCCGGCGAGCTCCAACGCGCGCTCGGTTCGCTCGTTGGTTTCCGTGAAGCCGGACGCAAGGCTCAGCCACCGCGCGGCGTGGGGCTTGCGCGATTGCGCGGCGAGCCGCACGTTCTCCCATACGGTGAAGGGCGCGAAGATGTTGGTCTTTTGGTAGCTGCGCGCGAGGCCCGCGCGGGAAATCTTTTCCGGACTCCAGCCAGCGATCTCTTGCCCGCCCAGGCGGATATGGCCTGACGTCGGCGGGAGATCGCCCGACAACAGATTCGTCAACGTCGATTTGCCTGCGCCGTTCGGTCCGATGACGGCGTGGATACGGCCTCGCCAGAGATCGAGCGACACGTCGCTAACGGCGGCGAGACCGCCGAATCGCTTGGTCAGCTGCGTTGCCGAGAGCAGCGCGTCGTCACTCACCGCGCTTCTCCTTGGGGCGGGCGATGCGCGCTACCGCGCCCAGCAGACCGCGCGGCGCGAACGCGATGACTGCCACGATGAAAATGCCCATCCACAACTGCCAGTGCTTGCCCATCTGAAAACTTCCGATGGCCGGCAAGTCCTTGAACCAATGAAGCAGGTACTCGAAGGCGAAGGCGCCGACGATGGCCCCCGCGAAGTTGCCCATGCCGCCCAGAATCACCATCATGATGGCGTGGGCGCTGGCGTGAAAACCCATGAGCTCGGGGTTGACGTAACCGGTCTGCGCGGCGAGCAGGTAGCCGGCGAGGCCGGCGATCCCGCCGGCGAGTGTGAAGGCGGCGAGCTTGTAGCCGAAGGTGCCGTAGCCCATGGCGCGCATTCGGTGCTCGTTCACGCGGATGCCTGCCAGCACCCGACCGAACGGGCTCCACAACAGGCGACGCAGGAAGACGTAGACGAGCAGCAGGATTGCCAGCGTGAAGTAGTAAAAGATCCGCTTGTCTTCCAGGTCGAACAAGCCCGCACGGGGCTTGAAGTTGATGTAGATGCCGTCGGACCCGCCCAGGGCCTTGTTGTCGAAAAAGAGAAAGAACAGCATCTGCGCGAAGGCCATCGTCACCATGATGAAGTAGATGCCATGCGTGCGAACCACGAAGAAGCCGATCACAAGCGCCGCCAGCGCCGACGCGGCCACGGCTGCCGGCAGCGTCCACCACAAGCTGACCGGCTCGCCTGCGGGTGTGAGAAACGCGAGGGCATAGCCAGCGAGGCCGAAGAAGGCAGCGTGTCCCAGCGAAACCAGCCCGGTCACGCCGAGCAGCAGGTCGAGGCTCATCGCGAAGATCCCGAGAATCATCATGCGCGCGACCATTTGCGCGTAGAACTCGGTGCCGACGAAGGGGAAAACGGCGAGGGCCAGGAATCCGAGCGCCAGCAGCGCGCGCAGGCTGCGCGGTAGCACTTCGAGATGGGCTTTGGCTGTGCTCAAGGAGGGCTCCTTCCGGGGATGACAAACTCTTTCATTGTTTGAAGAGCCCTTCAGGCTTCCAGAGCAACACGGCAGCCATCAGCATGTACACGAGCATCCCCGCCACTTGCGGCAGCAGGACCTTGCCGAAGGTATCGACCAGGCCAACCAGCCGCGCGGCAATCAGCGCGCCGCGCACCGAGCCGATGCCGCCGATCACCACCACGACGAAGCACATGATGAGCACCTGAGAACCCATGTTCGGGTACACGCTGGAGATCGGCGCTGCAACCATGCCGGCGACCGTTGCCAACGCCACGCCGATGGCGAACACCACGGCGTGGATCAATTTGATGTTGACGCCCAGGGCTTCGGTCATGTCGCGGTTAAATGCGCCGGCGCGGATTTTCATGCCGAGGCGCGTCTTGGAGATCAGCAGATACAGCCCGATGGCGAGCGCGATACAGACGCCCGACATGAAGAGCCGGTAGACCGGGTACGACAGGTTGTCGGTGAGCGGCACCGACGCCGACAGCAAATCGGGGATCTGCACGCCATGCACATCGTCGCCCCAGAAAATCGAGCGTGCTTCCTCGAAGATATAGATCAGCCCGAACGTCAGCAGCACCTGGTCCAGGTGGTCCCGTTGGTAGAAGTGGCGAAAGAGCAAGCGCTCCAGGACCAGGCCGAAGATCACCGAGAGAATGGCGCCGCCGATGATGGCGAGTGTGAAGCTGCCCGTCAGGCTGGAAAGCCACCACGCGAGGTAAGCGCCCAGCATGTAGAAGCTGCCGTGCGCCAAGTTGACCACGCCCATGATGCCGAAAATCAGCGTCAGCCCGGCGGCCAGCATGAACAATAGCAGCCCGTACTGCACGCTGTTCAAGAGCTGGATCAGGAAGTTGGGGAGGTCCATCAGGCTAGGCTTGCGAGGGTCATGGGGCGCAGCAAAAAAATGGGAGGTCGACAGACCTCCCATTGTTACAGCAGGGCGCGATCAACCCATCTTGCAACCGGCACCGGAGTCGGCCAGCGCCTTGGCGGCGATGCCGATCACCTTGTTTTCCTTGTTCTCCACGACACGCAGGTAAATGTCCTGCACCGGGTTGTGCGATTTGCTCATGGTCCACTTGCCGCGCGGGCTGTCGATGACCGCGGATTCCATGGCCTTGTAGAGCGCCTGCTTGTTGGCGAGGTCGCCCTTCACCGCCGCCGCGCCTTGGACCAACAGCTGGCCGGTGTCGTAGCCTTGCACCGCATACACGTCCGGTTGCGTGCGGAAGGTCTTGGCGTAGTCGAGGCGGAACTTGTTGTCGCGCGGCGTGTTCAGCGAATCGCCATAGTGCATGGTCGTGACGATGCCATTGGCGGCATCACCCGCTGCGTTGAGCGTGCCTTCGGTGAGGAAGCCCGACCCGTACAGCGGAATCTTGCCCTTCAGGCCCGCGGCCGCGTAGTCGCGCATGAACTTGGCCGCGCCGGCACCGGCGAAAAAGCACGCCACTGCGTCGGGCTTGAGCGAGGCGATTTCGGTCAGCAACGCCTGGAACTCCACGTTGGGGAAGGGCAGGCCGAGTTCCTTGATGATGGTGCCGCCGGCCTGGGTGTAGCTGTCGCGGAAACCTTCGAAGGCTTCGTCGCCGGCTGCGTATTTCCAAGTGATCCACACGGCCTTCTTGTGGCCCTTGTCGACCATGACCTTGCCGAGCGCCAGCGTGGGCTGCGAATTGGTGAACGAAGTACGAAAGACATTTGGCGCGCACAGCGCACGCGTTGCCGCATGCACGCCGGCATTGGGGATAAGGCTCAGCACGCTGCTGTCGCGCACGACCTTCTGGATGCCCATTTGCACACCCGAATGCACCGTGCCGATCAGCACGTCGACCTTGTCGCGCTGCACCAGGCGACTCGCGTTTTCAACGCCCTTGGCCGGTTCCGATTCGTCGTCCACCTTGAACCACTCGATCTCACGGCCCCCGAGCTTGCCGCCTTTTTCGTCGATGGCCAGGCGCACGCCATTCTCGATCGCGACGCCCAGCTGCGCGAACGTGCCGGTGTAAGGAAGCATGAAGCCCACGCGCACCTTGTTACCCTGCGCACGGACGATCTCGGGGAGCAGCAGGCCGGTGGAGGCGGCGCCGACGATGGCAGCGCTGCGAGTGATGACGAGGCGGCGTGTGGTCATGAGGCGAGCTCCTTTGTTTTGATGCGTGAACGTTTAATTTAGGCTTAAAGCATTTTTACCGGTTGCCACCCGGCTGCGTACCCTGACTTACCCGGATTTTGGCGCGCCTCACCGCGTCGCGCTACGCAGCTTGAAGCGCTGGATCTTGCCTGTCGCCGTCTTCGGCAATTCCGGCAAAAACTCGATCCAGCGCGGGTACTTGTAGGGCGCCAGCAGACTCTTCACATGCATTTGCAAATCTTCGGCCGTCGCGCCCTGTCCGGACTTCAGCACCACATAGGCTTTGGGTTTGATCAGCTCGTCGGTGTCGGCCACTCCGATCACGGCCGCTTCGAGCACGGCGGCGTGGGTCATGAGACACGCCTCGACCTCGAACGGCGACACATAGATGCCGCCAACCTTGAGCATGTCGTCGCTGCGCCCGCCATAGGTGTAGTAGCCGTCGGCGTCGCGCGTGTACTTGTCGCCGCTGCGCGTCCACTCGCCGCAAAAAGTCGCCTTGGTCTTGGCGCGGTTGTTCCAGTACATCAGCGCCGCGCTGGGGCCGCTGATTTGCAGCTCGCCAATCTCACCCACACCACAGTCGCGTCCGTCGTCGCCCACGATGCGCAGCTCGTAGCCGGGTACCGCCTTGCCGGTCGTGCCATAGCGCACATTCCCCGGCCTGTTGGACAAAAAGATGTGCAGCATCTCGGTTGAGCCGATGCCGTCCAGAATTTCGCAACCGTATTCGGCCGTCCAGCGCTTTCCGATGTCGGCGGGAAGGGCCTCGCCCGCACTCGTACAGATTCGCAAATTCAGTTCTTCGCGCTGAGGCCGCGGGACTTGCGCGAGCAGCGCTGCGTATAACGTGGGGACACCGTAGAAGAGCGTGGGCCGGTGTTTGGCAAGCACGCCGAATACGTCCGCCGGTGTCGGGCGAGAGGGCAAAAGCACGGTGGTCGCGCCGACGCTCATGGGGAAGGTCAGCGAATTGCCAAGCCCGTAAGCGAAGAAGAATTTGGCCGCGGAAAACACCACGTCGTCTTCCCGAATGCCGAGCACGCCCCGGCCGTACAGCTCGGCCGTCTGAATGAGGTGGCTGTGCAAGTGCACCGTGCCCTTGGGTGTGCCAGTGGAGCCGCTGGAATAGAGCCAGAAGCACGCATCGTCTGCGCAGGTGCCGGTGACCCGCCGATCGCTAGCACCCAACGCGATCAAAGCCGAGACGGATGTCGGTCCTTCCGCGCCTGCCAAGTAGACGTTCTTCAGCGACGTGATCGACCCGAGCAGCGGTTCAAACGCAGGCAGCAGGGACTTGGAGACGAACAACGCCTGCACCCGCGAGTCACGCAGCATGAAGTCGAAGTCTTTCGCCGTCAGCAGGGTGTTGACGGCGACGGGCACCACCCCGGCCAGAATGCATCCGAGGAAGACAACAGGCCATTCCAGTGTGTCGTGCATCGCGACCATCACGCGCGCTTCAGGCGCGAAACCGTGCGAGCGCAAAGCGTTGGCGAAGCAGTGGGCCTGTGCGGTGAGGCCGCCGTAGGTCAGCTGCGCGCCCGTGGTTGCATCGATGAAGGCCACCTTTTCCGCGCGCGAGGCGTTGCGAGCCAGCAAGTCGTTCGCAGCGTTGTAGTCCGTGGGAATCTCCACGCGCGGCGGGCGGGTGCTGTGGTCGGCGTGGCTCAAGTGCATGCGTTGCTCACACGGCTGTGGTCGCCGGCGCCATCGCAAGCGCCAACCACTCGCGGCACCAAACGGTGGCCAACTCCTCCGGCATCGTGCCGGCGCTGGCGTCGTGGCACCACACTTCGCCGATGCGCTGAGCGCCGAGGCCCTGCAGGCGCTCGTCGAACTTCTTTCCGCCGAACGCGAAGGTGTTGAGGTAGGTGCGGTCCCCCAGGGCAATCACGCCGTACCGCACGTGGCCCAGGTACTTCGGCTGCGCATCGAGCGAGTCGTACAACATGCGCGCGTTGTCGGGCACGTCACCGGAGCCATAGGTAGAGGAGCAGATGAGGTAAATCGCATCTTCGTCAAAAACACCGATGTCCAGTGCATCCATCAGATGGACTTCGATTTCAATCAAATCGCTGCAATCCATTTGAATCGCCTGAGCCACATAGTCGGCCGTACTGGTCATGGTCCCGACGAGAATTTTGAGTTTCATGCTTGAGTTCGCCCTTAGCACATGCAATAAACTGCTTGACGTTTCATTGATAGGAAGTATACTGCAATCTTGATCCAGCGCAAGTTTTTGTTGAATAGCCAAGGGTCCCGCATCCATGCAAGCCACCGCCGAGCACGAAGACAAGGTAACCCTGACCGAGCTGGGAACGCGTGTTCGCGCCTGGCGCGCGCGTAGGGGCATGACGCGCAAGCAATTGGCGGCGGACTCGGGTCTGTCGGAGCGTTTCCTGGCCGACATCGAAAG
>JBKJTX010000045.1:0-13107 GCA_046590315.1 Ramlibacter sp.
CGGCCGAACAATTACTTCCTCGATGGGGACGGGAAGGTTATTGCCTACGAGATTGGAGACACAGAAATATTCTTTGACCTGCTCAAGAGGGGCAAGGTGGATATGCGCAAGGAGTACATCCAATCTGTCCGGGGGCATCGCGCTACCGACGGGCTCACGGACATCAAGCCGACGTACTCCTCCTCCGTGCGAATTCCGGATAAAGGCCCGAGTCATTACGACAACTACCGGATGTTTGTGTCGCCGGATGGGAAGGCCGGTTTTGTGATATCAAAAGGAACTGACCTCGAGCCGTCGGGCTATCTCGCGAGCGTTTTTAGCTCTTCGCGGATACCCGGAGTAGGGCGCAATTTAACCAAGCTCGCGGTCGAGCAGGGGGCCAATCATTTGGTATCGTACTCGCCCTTCCTGCCGAAGTTCTATAAACAATTTGGTTTTGGCGAAGTGGGCGAGGTGCCCTTCAGTGTGTTGAAACGAGAGGGCCGCCACCCCCCCGATTGGGATGCGCTGGAGTTCTTTGAAAAATTCGGCGACCAATATCCAACGGGCGAACCTTCAAGAATGGAGATGGTTCTTGGTTACAAAGGCGAAGGTCCACCGCCCGTTTTCACCTCCACGCACGATGCCCACCAAAATACCTTAGCGACACTGCGTGATGTGTTGTGGGAGAACGCCGAACCCGAATTCGGCGCATGGTTCAACCAACCCCCGCAAGAAAAACTGGGCAGCGTCCTGGCTGCCCCGATAGGGGCTGGCGGTATGGCTAAGCGTATTGCGAGTCTCTCTTGGGGTCCCCTTCTAGTTGGGGGATTGAAGGCCGCAGTACCCGAGTCATTTAACACGCTCTTCCAACCGCTCGCGTTGCTAAACCGCGGACGCGCGGGCTTTGTTAACGGTGTTGGCAGTGCTGGCTGGGCGAGACTGCGTGAAAATGCTTTGCGCGATGTCTTACACGGCGATGGTTTCGCTGCCGGCGCCGAGAGACTTGAAAGTGTTTTGACTGGCGATCGCATGATGGGCCGCTTGCAACGCAATTCGATGGGCTTGCTGCCGCAAACCGCGGCGCAAGATGCGGTCGCCTTGGTTGGAAATCTGCGTCAGGTCGCTGACGCCGATCACGCCTTCTATACCGCCAAGGGCGCCACAGCTGAATGGGCCGCGCTGACTGCTCGAGATCGGGCGGTTGCCGCTTACCGCGCTACACCGCTTGTCAGCCGCACGATGGCGGTAACCCATCCGCTCGGCAACTTGGTCCGGAATGTTTCAACCGGGGTTAGCACTGCGACGATCTACACCATGGCAACGGCAGCTAGCTTCGGCGCCGGGTACGGGCCACTGAAGCTCTGGCAACGCGCGGCACTTGCCTTGCCCTCGGTCGCTTCATTCGCGATGCAATCGAACTACATGGTCCAACAGGTGCGGCGGTTGGGCAATCTGAGGAGCGCCGGCATAGCCGCCGCGGAAAGCAGCGCGTTCTGGTCCCAAGCGCACCTCTATCCGCTGGTGGCCGGCTCCGACGCGGTCACGGCGGGCATGGCCTTTTCAACTGGCCATCACGGGGAAGGGATGGCCTATGGCGCCCGCGCCGTTCTTGATTTGGCCATGTGGCAGCTAGTGCGCAAGCGCACCATGCCCCTCAACCCGACCATCAAGCATTGGGCGACGGTCGGAACGGTGACGGGTTTGGTTGGAGCGAGCGGGGCCGCCTACTACTATCACAATAAGTAGACCGCGAGCTGCGGCTCAGAGGTAGGCAACGCCTTTTGAGATATCGGGATGATCGCGACAGTCATCTCGGCAGTCGGAGGTGGTCCCCATCGCGCGTCTGCAGAGAAGACGACGGTGACGCCGGCGGACGTCTATGCCAACGGCAGGCGCGATATTGCCTATTAACATTCTTTGCAGGACTGAAAACCTGCCCACCTTTCGTTTGCGGCACAGCTGCCGGCGAGCCAGAATCGCCTCTAAATAAAAGAGGAGATTTTGATAATGTTGCGACGAACCATACTTTCTTTTGCGGCAAGTTCAGTACTTCCCGGAATTTCTTGGGCGCAGACCAAGCCGATGCGGCTGGTGGTCCCGTTTCCACCTGGAGGCGCAACTGACATCACGGCGCGCGTCCTGGCCGAGCCGCTGGGGCGCCTGCTAGGCCAGGCCGTCATTGTCGAGAACCGGGGCGGTGCAGGAGGCTCCATCGGGATGGCCGAAGTCGCGAAGTCCGCGGCGGATGGTTTCACCCTGGGCGTGGCGACGCTCTCCACCCATGGCGTGAATCCAGCCGTGTACCGCAAGCTGCCCTACGATCCGATCAAGGACTTCGCCGGGGTGACCGAAGTGGTGAAGGCGCCCGGCGTCCTGGTGGTCGGCGCGTCGCTGCCAGTGCACAATTTCGAGCAGTTCATGCGCTATTTGAAGGCGAATCCCGGCAAGGTGACATACGCGTCGCCGGGCAACGGCACGATCGGACATATGTGGGGTGAGCTCTTCAAAATCACGACCAACACTTTCATGGTCCACATTCCCTATCGCGGTGCGGGACCTGCACTCAACGACCTGCTGGCCGGACAGGTCCACGTGTATTTCGATCAAGTAGCGTCGTCGTTACCGCACATTCAATCGGGCAAACTGCGAGCCCTCGCGGTGTCGTGGAGCCAGCGCCTGGAGATGTTGCCCCAGGTGCCAACCTATGCCGAGCTGGGCCTCTTCTCCAACAACGATCCGTCCTGGTTCGGCCTCGTGGCGCCGGCAGGTACACCTGCGCCGACCGTGAAGCGGATCCAGGAAGCCGTGGCGAGGACGCTTCGTGAAGCGCCCGTGCGTGAAAGACTGGTGGCACAGGGCCTGTTCCCTTCCGGCTCGCTTCCTCAAGAGTTCGAGGCGCAAATCCGCAAGGAGATCGACAAGATGCAGCGCATCAGCCGCTTCGCTCGCATCAGCCTGGATTGAGAACCCGCTCGTGCATCCCGTGTTACAGCTGGTGCGCGCCCGCGCGCAAGCGCGCTGCGCCACAATCATTCCTATGAGTTTTCCCGTCCGCGTCATTCCAGGCACTGCCGCGCTGGTGCTCGACTCGCCCCACAGCGGTGTCGCCTATCCCGAGGACTTCGGGCACAGCTGTGACCCGCGCGCTCTGCGGCAGGCTGAAGATACCCACGTCGAAAAGCTCTACGACTTTGCGCCGGCCCTCGGGGCAGCGTGGATCGAAGCGCTGTTTCCGCGCAGCTACCTGGACGTCAACCGCAACACCACCGAAATCGACCCGGCAATGCTGGAGGGTGAATGGACCGGCCCGCTGGAAACCGACGCCAAAGCGCTGGCGAAAGTGCGTTTGGGCAAGGGACTCATCTGGCGGATCACCGACGAAGGCGTGCCCATCTACGATCGCCAGCTCGGTGTGGCCGAGGTGCAATCGCGCATCGAGCGGTGTTGGCAGCCATACCACGAAGCCGTCGCCGCGGCCATCGCTGCGGCGCACGCGAGATATGGCTACAGCATCCACATCAACTGTCACTCCATGCCGGCGATAGCGGCGAGTTTCTCGACCGACTTCCCCGGCCTGGTTCACGCCGATTTCGTGATCGGTGACCGGGACGGCACCAGTGCAGCGCCGGCGCTCTCGCGCAAAGTATGCGAGCACCTGCAGGCGTTGGGGTACAGCGTGTCGTACAACCATCCGTACAAGGGCGTGGAGCTGGTGCGCCGCTACGGGGACCCAGTGAGCCAGCGCCACAGCTTGCAGATCGAGGTCAACCGCAAGCTCTACATGGACGAACAGACATTGGCACCGCACGCCGGATTCGGGCCGCTCAAGCGCAGCCTCCAGTCCCTGCTCGAGATGCTGCTGGCCATCGATCCGCGCCGGCTCTGATGGATCAGGTCGATGCCATCGTCGTCGGGGCGGGGGCGGTTGGCTTGGCAGTGGCCCGTTCGATCGCGCAAGCAGGTCGCGAGACCATCGTGCTGGAGGCGCAGACGGCCATCGGCCAGGGGGTGAGCTCGCGCAACAGCGAGGTGATTCACGCGGGGCTTTACTACCCGCCGGGTTCGCGGAAGGCGCGCCTGTGCGTGCGTGGCAAGGAGCTGCTGTATGCGTTCTGCGCCAGTCACGGGGTCGACCATCGAAACTGCGGCAAGCTGGTGGTGGCGAGCAACGAAGCCGAGGCAGAAGCATTGCGCGTCCTGCGGGCCCGCGCACTGACCAACAATGTGCCCGTGCAATGGCTCGAGGGGCGCGAAGCGGTCGCTCTGGAGCCGGCGCTGCAGTGCGTGGCCGCGTTGTTGTCGCCCAGCACCGGCATCGTCGACAGCCACGGATTCATGCTGGCCCTGCAAGGGGACCTGGAGCGCGCTGGCTGCGTGGTTGCTTTGGGCTCGCCGGTGGATTCAGCAGTGCTAGGCCGGCCCGGCCATCCGCACGTGGTTCGGATGACCGACGGCAGCGAGATCGCTTGCGCCGTCTTGGTCAATTCGGCCTCGCTGCACGCCTGCGCTCTCGCGCGCAAGTTCGACGGCTTGCCGCCGCAGTCGATTCCTCGCGAGTATTTTGCCAAAGGCAGCTACTACGCACTTGCCGGCAAAGCGCCGTTTTCGCGCCTGATCTATCCCGCGCCGGCCGATGCCTGGCTCGGCGTTCATCTCACGCTCGACTTGGGTGGGCAAGCGAAGTTCGGGCCCGATCTCGAGTGGATTGACGTAGCGCGACCCGAAGACATCGACTACACCGTGGACGCGCGCCGCGCGGATGCTTTCTATGCGGAAGTGCGGCGGTATTGGCCTGGCTTGCCGGACGGCGCGCTGCAACCCAGCTACAGCGGCGTGCGCCCGAAGATTTACGGGCCGGGCGAGACGGCGCCGGACTTCCGCGTCGACGGCGCTGGCGTGCACGGCGTTGCCGGGCTGGTGAATCTTTTTGGCATCGAGTCGCCAGGCCTCACAAGTGCACTGGCCATCGCCGAGCACGTCGCTGCCGGCCTCGAGGGGACCTACGCCTTCTGAGCGGCGAGGGCCCGGGCGCACTCGCTCACCAGGTCGGGGCCGCGGTAGATAAGGCCCGTGTAGATCTGGACGACATTGGCGCCGGCGCGGATTTTCGAGACCGCGTCCTCTGCCGACATCACGCCGCCCACGCCGATGATCGGGAAGGCCTTGCCCAATGCCGAGCGCAATTGCGCAATCACGCGGTTGCTGGCCTCCAGCAGCGGCGCCCCGCTCAGACCGCCCGCTTCATCACCGTTTGGCAGCTGTTGGGTCGCGTCGCGGCTGATGGTCGTGTTGGTAGCGATCACGCCGTCCATACCGTGGCGCATCAATGCTTGGGCGATCACGTCTACCTGCGCCTCGTCGAGATCCGGGGCGATTTTCAGAAACACCGGCACCCTGCGGCCATGCCGGCGTGCGAGTACTTCGCGCTGCTGGGCCATCGCCCCAAGCAGGCCGTCCAATGCCTCGTTCCCTTGGAGCGAACGCAGGTCACTGGTGTTGGGGCTGGAAATATTGACGGTGACATAGTCGGCGTGGGGGTAAACACCTTCGAGTCCGATCAGGTAGTCACTTGTCGCGTTCTCCATCGGCGTGGCGGCGTTCTTGCCGATATTCAGGCCCAGGATCCGGCCCTTGCTGCGAAACGAAGAACGCGTGACGTTGGCAATGAACGCGTCCAGCCCGTCGTTGTTGAAACCAAGGCGGTTGATCAACGCGTTGGCCTGGGGCAGGCGGAACATGCGCGGTTTCGGGTTGCCCGGCTGGGCCTTGGGCGTGACGGTGCCCACTTCGATGAAGCCGAACCCCATCGCGCCCAGGCCGTCGATGCAGCGTGCGTTCTTGTCCAGGCCCGCAGCCAAGCCGACACGGTTCGGGAATTTCAAGCCTGCCAGTTCGATCGGGTCGTGAGTCATCTCGTTGCAGTAGGCCCATTCCAGCGGTGTGCCTTGCGCGCGCGCGAGCGAGTGCATGGTCAAGTCATGCGCGGTTTCTGCGTCAAGACCAAAAAGGAAAGGGCGGGCGAGCGAGTAGGGCAGCAGCGACATGGATAATTTGCGTTAACCAAGGAATTGTCTCAAATGACCCAGGATGAACTGAAAGTGCTGGTCGGCCGGGCCGCGTTGCAATACGTGGTCCCCGGAGAGATCGTCGGCGTGGGCACGGGTTCGACCGTCAACAAATTCATCGATGCACTGGTCGCGATGAAGGACAAGATACCGGGGGCCGTTTCGAGCTCCAACGCGTCCACCGAGCGGCTACAAGCGCTGGGAATACGCGTGTTCGATGCCAATGCGGTGGGTGAGCTCGCCGTCTACATCGACGGCGCCGACGAGATCGACCACCGGGGCTACATGATCAAGGGCGGAGGCGCTGCGTTGACGCGCGAAAAAATCGTCGCTGCGCAATCCAGGCGCTTCATCTGCATCGCCGACGAGACCAAGTTGGTCGAAGCGCTGGGGCGCTTTCCGGTGCCGGTGGAGGTCATCCCCATGGCCACCCAACGTCTGGTGCGGCAGTTTGCCGCCATGGGCGGTGCCGCGCGCATCCGCCTTCAGGACGGGCAACCGATGGTCACGGACAACGGCCAGCATATTCTGGACGTGACCGGGTTGTCGATCAACGACGCACTCCGGTTCGAGAACGAGGTGAATCAGTGGCCGGGCGTGGTGACGGTGGGCGTATTCGCGCACCAGAAAGCCGCCGTCTGCCTGTTGGGCGCGGCGACAGGAGTCAGGACGCTGGAGTTCTAGAAGCGGATGCCCGCCGGGTTATCCGCTGGAGAGGCCGCGGGCGCGATCGGCTGGACCTCGGCCCGGGCTCGCGCTGATGGCAGTGCGGGCGCTTGCGGCTCCTGGGCGGCGACCAGCGGAGTCGCCGGCCCCGGCGTGTAACTCGAAGGGAGTTGCGACGATTTCGGGTAGCCCGCCGCGTCCAGGAACTGCACCCACTCGATTTCACCGTAGCCTTTGAGCTGTTGGCCGCCGATGGTGAGAACAGGCAGGGTATTGGCGTTCGCCATCCGCTTCAAGGCTTCGATGTCCTCGTTGGTCACCACGGTCTTTTCGGTGAAAGGGACACCGCGGCTGGTGAGCATGGCGCGGCCGGAAGCGCAGGCGCCGCATCCGGGCGCGGAGTACAGGGTCACGGGATATCGGCTGGCGGCCTGCCGCAATTCAAAGGGCAGTGAACTCAAATCTCCACCGGCCGATCCGGGCAGCGCCACCACCGGCGCCGCTTGGGCCTTCAAGGTCGGATCCAGAGGCGGCTTGTCCGAAAAGGTGATGCGCCCATCCGGCCCTACGATGCGGAAAATCTGTTGCGCATTCGCATCGGTCACTGCGAGTCCGGCCGTGGCAATGAGTCCGACCAAGCCGGCGGCAATCAGGGGGCGGGCAAAGAACATCGGTCTCAACTCCAAAGATTATCGATCGGTATCAGCCCATGCCCTGGTGGCGCAAAAGCGCGTCTAGAGAGGGCTCGCGGCCACGGAAAGCCTTGAACGACTCGATTGCGGGCCTGCTTCCGCCCGCCTCGAGAATGGCCTGTCTGTATTTTCGCCCGGTTTCGATGTTGGGCAAACCATTTTTTCCGGCCGTCTCCTCGAACGCGGCGTAAGCGTCGGCGCTCAGGACCTCGGCCCACTTGTAGCTGTAATACCCGGCGGCATAGCCGCCCGCAAAAATGTGGCTGAAGGTGTGGGCAGTGCGGCTAAATGCGGGCGGCTGTAGAACGGCCACCTCCTGGCGCACCCTTGCGAGCAACGGCATGAAGTCCTGCTGCGGCTCATGCTCAGTGTGCAGCAGCATGTCGAAGAGCGCGAACTCGATCTGGCGCAGCGTCCCGAGACCGCTCTGGAAATTCTTGGCGGCCAGCATTTTGTCGAATAGCTCGCGCGGCAGGGGTGCGCCGGTTTCGACATGCGCCGTCATGTGGCGCAGTACGTCCCACTCCCAGCAGAAGTTCTCCATGAACTGGCTGGGCAGCTCCACCGCATCCCATTCGACCCCGCTGATTCCAGAAACGTCGCGCTCGTTCACGCGCGTGAGCATGTGGTGCAAACCGTGGCCGAACTCATGGAAGAGCGTGGTGACGTCGTCGTGGGTAAGAAGCGGCGGTTTGCCGTCGACGCCGTCCGCGAAGTTGCAGACCAGGTGCGCCACAGGCGTCTGCAGGCGGCTGTCGTCGGGGCGCAGCCAGCGGGCGCGAACGTCGTCCATCCAGGCGCCGCCGCGCTTGCCATTTCGCGCGGCCGGATCCAGGTAGAACTGCCCGACGAGTTCGGTGCCAGCGCGTTCGCCGGCACCCTGCGAAAGCCTCTCTATTCTGTAGAACTCGACCTGTGGATTCCAGACAGGGGCCGCGTCCCGCCGGATGCTGACCTCGAACAGGGTTTCAACGATTTTGAAGAGGCCTGCCAGCACTTTGGGTGCCGTGAAGTACTGCTTGACCTCCTGCTCGCTGAAGGCGTAGCGCTCCTCCTTCAGCTTCTCGCCAACGTACGGCCAATCCCAAGCCTGCGGATCCATGAGACCAAGCTTCTCGGCCGCGAACTCCCGCATGTCCGCAACGTCTTTCTCCGCGTACGGGCGCGCCCTGCGACCGAGGTCACGCAGGAAAGTGATGACCTCTTGCGGCGACTGCGCCATCTTGGTCACGACGGAAACTTCCCCGAAGTTGCCGTACCCGAGCAGCCTCGCTTCCTCTTGGCGCAGGGCCAGGATCTCGCGGATCAATGCGCTGTTGTCGTACTTCGGGTCGCCCTGGTCGCTCGCACGGGTGACGTAGGCCCGGTACAAGCGTTCGCGCAGCGCGCTGCTTTGCGCGAACTGCATGACGGGCAGGTAGCTGGGCATTTTCAGCGTGAGCTTGTAGCCTTCCTTGCTTTCGGCCTCCGCCGCGGCACGCGCGGCCTGCACCACGTCTTCGGGTACGCCGGTCAGTTCGCTTTCGCCGGCGTAGTAGGCGAAGGAATCGGTGGCGTCGAGCGCGTTCTCGCTGAACTTCTGGCTGAGTTCGGCCTGGCGTTCCTGGATCGCAGCGAAGCGTTCACGCGCCGCGCCCGTCAGTTCCGCGCCGCCCAGGACGAAGTTGCGGATCGCGTTCTTGTGGGCTTGGCGTTGCTCCGGGTTCAAGGTCGCGGGGGCTATCGCTTTGTACTTGGCATAGAGGCGCTCGTCCGAACCCAATCGGGTCCAGAACTCGGTGACCCTCGGCAAAGCCTCGTTGTAGGCGGCGCGTAGCTCCGGCGTGTCGGCCACGCCGTTCAGGTGGCTGACGACACCCCAGGCGCGCCCGAGGCGCTCGGTCGCTGTGTCAAGCACTTTGGCGATGTCATCCCAACGGCTGGGAAAGTCCGCCTCCGTAACGGTTTCAAGCGCTGCGTTCGCTGCGTCGAGCAGCTCATCAACGGCATACGCCACGTATTGGGGTTGCACCTGGTCGAACAGGGGCAAGTCGGTGAAATCGAGAAGGGGATTGCGCATCCCCTCATTTTGCGTCAGTGCCCGCCGCTTACAAGGCCGCGGGGCTATGTGGATGCGTGTTCAGCGGCTTCCAGCGTATTGACGAGCAGCATCGCGCGCGTCATCGGGCCGACCCCGCCCGGGACGGGGGTAATCCAGCCTGCCACCTCGCTCACACCGGCGAAGTCCACGTCGCCGCAGAGCTTGCCTTCGTCGTTGCGGTTCATGCCGACGTCGATCACTACAGCACCGGGCTTGACCATGTCGGCCGTCAGCACGTTGCGCTTGCCTACGGCCGCTACGACGACGTCGGCTTGCAGCGTGAGTGCCTTAAGGTCGCGCGTGCGGCTGTGGCAGATACTCACGGTGGCATCCTTGGCCAGCAGCATCAACGCCATCGGCTTGCCGACGTTGTTGCTGCGCCCGATCACCACCGCGTGCTTGCCGCGCAGTTCGTAGCCGATGGATTCCAGCACTTTCATGCAGCCGTAGGGCGTGCAGGGCCAGAAGCCAGGGCGGCCAACCATCAGCGCACCAGCGCTGGCGACGTGAAAACCGTCGACGTCCTTGTCCGGCGAAATGGTCTCGATGACCTTTTGCGAATCCATGTGCTTGGGCAAGGGCAACTGCACCAGGATGCCGTGAACAGTGGGGTCCGCGTTCAGCGCCTGAATGCGCAGCAGCAAGTCTGCCTCCGTCATGCTCGCGGCATAGCGCTCCAGCGAGGCGGCCAGCCCAGTCTCGGTGCTGTCGTTGACCTTGTGCTTGGTATAAACCTGGCTCGCTGGGTCTTCACCGACCAGGATGATCGCCAGCGCAGGCTGCACGCCCCGGGCTTTCAGGGCGGCGGTGCGGCCCGCAACGCCGGCGCGGATTTTCTTGGCAAGCGCATTGCCATCGAGCAGTGCGGCTGGCATCTCAGGATTTAGAAGCGTTTTGACCCAGAGCGATCTTGAGCAGATCGGCGACCGTGTTCGCGTTGAGCTTTTCCATGATGTTGGCACGGTGCGCTTCCACCGTCTTGATGCTGATGCCCAGGTCATCGGCGATCTGCTTGTTCAGGCGCCCCGCGACGATCCGCTCCAGCACCTGGGCTTCACGTGACGTGAGCTTGGACAGCAGCGCATCGCGGCTGGCAGCGCTTTGGAATTCGGCGAATGCGCCCTTGGCGTGCTCCAGCATGCGCTCCACCAAGCTCACCAATTCTTCTTCCTTGAAGGGCTTCTGGATGAAGTCCATCGCGCCCTTTTTCATGGTGTTCACGGCCATCGGTACGTCGCCATGGCCCGTGATGAAGACGATGGGCAAGGGCGACTTGCGCTCGATCAACCGGTCCTGCAGCTCCAGGCCGGTCATCCCGCCCATGCGGATGTCGACGATCAGGCAGGCGACTTCGCGCGGGTCATAGCGTGAAAGGAACGATTCCGCGGAATCGAAGCAGCGGACGCGGTAGTCCTTCCCTTCGAGGAGCCATTGCAGCGAATCGCGCACGGCCTCGTCGTCGTCGACCACGTAGACGGTGCCTTTTTTGGGAATCAAACTCATAGAAATTTCTCCGCGCTACGCGCTCCAAGCCACTCGCTCCGGGCGGGCCGGCGGCTCATGCTGCCACCCCGGCGTCCTTGTTAGCTATGCTATTTGTAGCGCCGGAGACAGGAATCCAGAAGGAAAAGCGGCACCCGGCGACGTCGGTGCCATTGTAGATGTTCTCCGCCTGCATCCGTCCCTGGTGCGACTCCACGATCGTGCGGCACAAATTGAGGCCGATCCCCATGCCCTCGACCTTGGTCGAGAAGAAGGCTTCGTACAGGCGGCCCATCACTTCCGGCGCGAGGCCGGCGCCCGTGTCGAGCACGGAGAACTCCACGACGGGCTGTTCGTCCACCTGCTTGGGGATGGCACGCAGCTCCACGCTGCGGCGCGCCGCGGGGCGTTTCGCATGCTCGATGGATTCCGCTGCATTCTTGAGCAGGTTTACCAACACCTGTTCGATGAGGATCGGATCAACCATCAATTTGGGCAGCCGCGCTGCGACGTAGTGCGAGAGACGCACATTGCGCCGCCGCAGTTCGATTTCCGCCAGCTCGACCGCCTCGTTGACCATCAGAGTCACGTCCGACAGAGTGCGGTTCGGCTCGCTGCGCTTCACGAAGGAGCGAATGCGCTGGATGATTTGCCCGGCCCGCTGCGCCTGGCGCGCGGTCTTGTCGAGCGCGGCCAGCAGGTCTTCCTCGCTGATCTGCTTGCCCTTAATGCGCGACACGAGCCCGGTGCAATAGTTGTTGATGGCCGTAAGCGGCTGGTTCAACTCGTGCGCCACGCTCGATGCCATCTCGCCCATCGTGATCAAACGGCTGGCCGACTGCGCGCGTTCGGCCTGCGCCGCGGAAATTTCTTCCGCATGGCGGCGCGGCGTGATGTCGGTGGCAATCACCATCTGCGCGAGCCGGCCGTCGACCCAGTTCAAATATCGCGATCGCACTTCCAGCCATTTGCCCAGCTCCGGGACGAAAATCTCGGCGTTCTCGGACCGCGCCGCCGTGAGCGCTCCGGTCGGCAGACCGACAAAGGAGTCGACGTCGTCGAGCGACTCGTCGGTGCGCGGATGTTCTGGGACGCCGGCTTGAGCCACCATCTGCAGGTGACCGGCGGTCTGCACGCCGAACCACAGGCGGTACAGCTTGTTGGCGAACAGCAGCTCCTCGCTGCCCAAGGGTGCGACCGAAACGGAGGCGTCGAGTGCTTCAAGCACGGTGGTGAAGCGCTCGTACGACGCCGAGAGCTGCTCGCGAATCCGGTTCGGCTCGGTAATGTCGGTCATCGACGTCATCCAGCCCGTCTGGTGACCCTTGGCGTCGATGAGCGGCGAAACGTACAGGCGGGCGTCGAACAGGGTTCCGTCCTTGCGTTTAACGCGCACCTGGAAACCGCCCGGCGTCGTGCGGCCGTGCAACTCGTCATCCAGGCGGGCGGCGAGCTGTTCGCGGTCGGCGTCGGGCCAATAGGGAAAGGGTGGCGTGCGGCCGACCAGTTCGGCCTCGCTCCAGCTGGTCATCTGGCAGAACGCGGCGTTCACGTAGGTGATGCGGCCCTGCATGTCGAGCGCTCGCATGCCGGTGAGCATGGAGTTTTCCATGGCGCGCCGGAAGTTGGTTTCGGCCACCAGCGCCTGTTGCGCTTGCATCCGACGGCGTGTATGGCGCCAGTTTCCGATCAGCATCCAGGCGGTCATGACCGACAAAGCGCCTACCAGCCAAAAGAGCCCGCTGCCAATCACGCCCAGTGACGTGCGGTAGGCCTGGGCGCGAATGATGAGGCCATTGCCGACGGGCGACACCGGCACTTCGTATTCGTTGGGTTGCGCCGCCCACGGAAGCAGCTGCGTCGCGGGATTGCGTGCCGGCACGGAGCTGCCGGCGAGGATGCGGCTCTTGCTATCCAACAGCGCAACGGCGTACTTGGCGGAGACCTCGGCGGGCACACCGTAGCGCAGCAGGCCATCGATAGAGTACTCCCCGAGGATCACGCCGGCGAAGCGCCCCTGCTCGGTGAGCGGAATGTGCAACTGTAAAAGGCGGGTGCCATCGATGCCCGCCGCTGGCTGCGAGTACACGGGCTGCTGCAGGTCGCGTGCGAGGCTGTAGATGCTTTCGGTTTCGCCCGT
>JBKJTX010000053.1:0-3181 GCA_046590315.1 Ramlibacter sp.
GCCATCTGGACGCGGCGCGCCGACAAGCGCTGCTGCATGGGGGCGAAGCCCTCGCCCTCCCGGCCCAGAAGCTGCCCGTGCGGAATGCGGCAATCCTCCAGCACCAGCTCGTAGGTATAGACACCGCCGATCATGGGAATACGCCGCAGGACTTCCAGACCCTTGGTGCCCTTGTCCAAAATGAACGCCGAGATGCCTCCGGCTTTTCGCTGCCCCTGCGCCGTGCTTTTTCCCGTCCGTGCCATGAGGATGATGAAATCTGCGTGAGCCGCCCGGCTGATCCAGATCTTGCGGCCATTCAGCACCCAGTCGTCGCCATCGCGCTCGGCGCGAGTGATCATCGAAGAGGGGTCGGCCCCGGCACCCGGCTCGCTGATCGCGATGGCGGAGTGCATCTCGCCGCGCACATAGGGTTCGAGATAACGTATGCGCTGCTCGGGCGTGGCCGTGAGCTGCAGCATGCGTAGGTTGGGCGAGTCCGGCGGCAGATGGTAGGGCACGATGCTGCGACCCAGCTCCTCGTTCACGCCGACCATCGCGACAATCGGAAGATCGGCGCCGCCGATGTCGGTGGGCGCGTCCAGGCCCCAGAGCCCCAGCGCCTTCGAGACTGCATCGATGCGTTCGGTCTCCTCGGCTGTGAGCACCAGGCCCTGACCCGCGGCCTCGCGCTGCATCAGCGCAGGCTCCAGCGGCAGCAGATGCTCGCGCACGAAGCGGGACATCAAGTCCTTCAACATGCGGTGCTCTTCGTCCAGTTCGAAATTCATCGTGAGCCTTGTACAGGTGCCGCGCGCTTGGGTCCAGCCACGCCCCGCGCTATCAAGCCGGCAATGGACGCTTCGTCATAGCCGGCCTCGCGCAAGACTTCCACCGTGTGCTGGCCCAGAGTCGGCGCTTGCGAGCGCACCGTGGCGGGCGTCTTGGAGAATCGCTGCGCGGGGCGAACGTAGCGCATAGGGCCCTCCGTCGGATGCGTGCCCTCCTGAAACAAGGCCACCGCCTGCAGGTGCGGGTGCGCGGGCAGATCGTCCAGCGCGTAGATTGGCGTGCAGGGAATATCGAGCTCGTCACACAACGCGATCCACTGCGCTGTCGTCTTCAACGGTGTCACCTCGCGCAAGTGGCGATACAGGACCTGCACGTGCGCATTGCGGGAATGCTGATCGCTCACGGAGTACTGCGCCACCACATCGCCGCGGCCGACGCTTTCGAAGAACGCACGCCAGTTCGCCTCGTTATAGGGAAGGATGGCGATCCAGCCATCCTGGGTGGGGGCCGGCTGCCGCCCGCCTTTTAGCAAGCGCGGATACCCGGCTGGTGCGGGCGGTGGGTCGAAGGTCAACCCGCCCAGGTGCTCGGCCATCACAAAGGCCGTCATGGTCTCCAGCATGGGCACCTCGACGTATTGGCCGCGCCCGTGGCGCTCCCGGTAGAACAGCGCGGCCAGTACCGCGTTGACCACGGCCAGGGCGGTGGTCTTGTCGGCAATCAGGCTGGGCGTGTACGCCGGGGCTTCGCGGCCGATGGAGTTCAGATTCACCAGACCGCAAGCGGCCTGGATGATGTCGTCGAAGGCCGGTCGGTTGCGGTCCGGACCGTCTTGTCCGAACCCGGGCGCCGCGCAATAGACGATGTTCGGATGTCGCTCGGAAATCGCGGCATATCCCAGGCCCAGGCGCTCAACTGCGGCCGGCCGCATGTTATGCACGAACAAGTCGCAAGTCGGTAGCAATTTGTGGATCACTGCAATGCCTTCGGGCGACTTGAGGTCCAGCGCAATCGAACGCTTGTTGCGGTTCATTGCCAGGAAAATGGAGCTCATGCCCGGGTGCAGACTGATGCCATTGGCGCGCATGCGGTCGCCCTCATGGCCTTCCACCTTGATCACCTCAGCGCCGTAGTCCGCCAGGATCTGCGTGGCCATTGGCCCCAGAACCACGGCGGTGAGGTCCAGGATGCGCACGCCCGTGAGGGGGCCGTCGCGGCCGGGGTTGTCTTGCTCGGCTTGATTCATGTCAGTTGGGCAGTCCTACGAGTTGGCGTGCCATCACCACGCGCTGGATCTGGCCGGTCCCTTCCACGATGTCCATCGCCTTGACATCGCGAAACAGCTTTTCGATGAGATGGTCGCCGCGGCCGCCGGTCAATCCAAGGATTTCAAGCCCGAGGCTGCATGCTTCCAGTGCGATCGGCGGTGCAATCGCCTTGGCCATGGAGGCTTCAAACATATTGGGTTGCTGTTGATCGGCCAGCCATGCAGCTTTCAACGCCAGCAGCAAGGCGGCCTTGAGTTTGCGCCGCATGCGCTCGATGCGATCGCGGATGCGAACGTCGTCCCACAGGCCCGCAGCGCGCGCATGGGCGCAGGCTTCGTCCAGCGCCGCGCGCCCGATGCCGCAGGCCATGGCGCCGATGGCAGGACGGCCGGCATTGAATGTGGCCATGGCGCCCTTGAATCCGGCGCGGCTTTCGTAGTGCGCTTCGCCGCCCAGCAAGTTCTCCTCAGGCACCCGGCAATCGGTCAGGAAATACGAGGTGGACTCGTATGACTTGAGCCCCATTTTCTTTTCGATGCGAAACGGTCCCAAGCCGGGCGTGCCTTTTTCGACCACGAACGCCCTGTGGCCGGCGCGCTTTTGCTGCGGGTCCACAGTGGCGAACACCACGATCCATTCCGCCCGGCTGGCATTGCCGCAGAAGGCCTTCGCGCCATTGAGCACCCAGTGGCGACCGTCCTTCACAGCCCGGGTCTTGATGTTCGCCACGTCCGAGCCGCCCGAAGGCTCGGTCATGGAGAACGAGCCCCAGATCGGCTTGGCGGGGTTGACGAAGGGCGACAGAAATCGGCGCTGTTGCTCCGGAGTACCCATGCCCAGCACCGGCGACTCGCCCAGCCCCGGGCCGGGCAGGGCCACACCGATACCGCGGTCCCAGTAGGAGCCCTCTTCCGCAATCAACACGCCGGCGACAGCCGATGACGCCTTGTTCGGGGGCCGCTCGGTCTGCGCATCCGCGAGTTCGTCTTGCCACACGGTTCGGCCGTAGCCCTTCGCGAGAACCTCGCGGAAAAACGGGTCGTCCACAGGCAGCGGTGCGCCAGCTGCGTCGGCGCGCAATCCGGCGGGCCGGAATGCGGTACGCCCAATCTCGCGCACCAACTCCAGGTGCTTCTGGTCCT
>JBKJTX010000125.1:0-15551 GCA_046590315.1 Ramlibacter sp.
GGAACGTCATCGCGTCGGTGCCGCTCAGGCCCGGCAGGTTGATGTCCATCAGGATCACGTCCGGCACGTAGGCGCGCGCGTACTCGATGCCCAGCTTACCGTCCGCGGCACTGAGCAGGCGCAAGTCGGACCGGCGTGCGATCAACTGCTCGACGAGTTCCAGGTTGGCCGGGTTGTCCTCGACATAGAGGACGGTGCGCACGGCCTTGCCTGCCGTGGTTGCCGCCTGCGAATCGCGGCCGTCTCCGTTGTCGAGGCCCGCGAAGCGGGGCGGCTGCGCCACCGCGAGTTCGGTCCAGAAAACGCTGCCAACGCCGACGACGCTGTCCACCCCGATCCGTCCGCCCATGAGTTCCACCAGGCGCTTGGTCATCACCAGGCCGATGCCCGTTCCCTGCTCGCTGCCGGATTCCTTGCCGAGCCGATTGAACGGCTGGAACAGCTGCTCGAGCTGCTCGTGCGACAAACCGTCGCCCGTGTCGCGGACGCTGATGCGCACGGCGCCGGAGGGAACAGGGGAACATTCCACCGTCACGGTGCCGTTGGGGCGGTTGTACTTGATCGCGTTGAACAGCAGGTTGATCAGCACCTGCTTGACGCGGGTGCGATCGGCGGTGACGAAACTTGGCGCGTCGAAGTGTGGAAAACCCATCGAAATACCGCGCGAGCGTGCCTGGGGTTCGATCATCGCGCGGCATTCCGCCAGCACTTCGGAGAGCGACACCGGTTCGTTGGACAAAGTGAGGGTGCCGGATTCGATCAATGCCAGATCAAGAATTTCGTTGATCAGTTCGAGCAGGTACCAACCGGCTTTGAGGATCTGGTCGATGCTGCGTTTTTGCGCCACACCGGGCGGCGGTGACGCTGACCCGAGCAGCTGCGCAAAACCGAGAATCGCATTGAGCGGCGTTCGGAGTTCGTGGCTCATGCTGGAGAGAAATTCCGACTTGGCCCGGTTGGCCTTGTCGGCCGCGGCAACCGCTTCCTTCAATTCCAGCTCGGCCTGCTTGCGCGCCGAATTGTCGGTGCCGATCAGCAGATAGCCAATCAGAGCGCCATCGTTGCCTCGCAGGGAGGTGATGGACACGCTCGCCGGGAAGCGCCGGCCATCCTTGCAGATGTAGGTGAGCTCGTAAATGTCCTCGATGTCGCGCGAGGCCTTGAACGCCAGGGCCTCGAAGCCGGGAGCGATGGTGGTGCGCAGTTCCACCGTCAAGGCGCGGGCGCGTGCAGCGACTTCTTCGGGATCGTGGATGTCGCTCGGGCTGATCCGGTTGACCACTTCGGCGGCTGCGTAACCGAGCATCCGTTCAGCGCCGACGTTGAACAGCTGGATGATGCCCCGCTCGTCGGTGGCGATGATCGAGAAGTTGGCGCTGGTGAGAATGGCGTTTTGCAGCGCACCGGCTTTCACCAGTGCCTGCACACTGGAGGTCTCGCCGGGTATTTCGTTCAACGGGTTCGCCTCGCCTGAGGGGGTGTAGGTGGCGCTGGCTTGGGGCATGGGGATTCTTAGGTTGCTACTCAACCGTAACCTCATTCGCGGCTGCCGTATGTACGGCGGCCCACATAGGGGCTGCTTCAGCCGGCCGACGCCAAGGGCAACGTAACGACGAACTTACTTCCCAGGCCCTTGCCGGGGCTGCCGGCGACGACCGCGCCCCCATGCGCCTCGGCCAGTTCGCGCACCACCGCCAGGCCGATGCCGAGCCCGCCCTGGCTGAGCGCCTTCCCGTGCGGATCTTGAACGAACAGTTCGAAGACATGGGGCAGCGCCTCCGCGGTGATGCCGATGCCGTTGTCGCAGACACTGATTTCAACCGTTTTCTCGCGCACCACGCCTTCCAGCGAAATCTCGCCTGCTTCGGGCGTGTACTTGGCCGCGTTTTCCAGCAGGTTGCCGAACACCTGGGCTAAACGCAGCGCGTCCCCGTGCACGTTGAGCGCAGCCGGCGGCAGGGCGTACTGGAATCGGTGCCGCCGCGCGTCCATCGTCGGTTGGCATGCCTCGATGGTCTGTTCGAGAACATCCGACAACGGGATCATGGAACGTTCCAGCCTGATTTTTCCGGTACTGACACGCGAGCCATCCAGGAGATCGCCGATCAGCCGCGTCATGTTGCCGACCTGCCTGACGATGGTGGCTTGCAGCGCAAGGAGCTTCTCTTCGGTACGCACACGCGGGACCATATCTGCGGCGAGGCGCAGCGGCTGCAGGGGGTTGCTCAGTTCGTGGGCGGCCATCGCCAGGAACTTGATTTGCCGGCGATGCGCCTCTTCGGCGCTCGCTCCCTTTTCCTGGGCCTTCAAAGCGGCAATCACCAGCTGCTCGTTGGCGTCGCGCAAATCCTGAACCGCTGCTGTATCACCGGACCGCGCCAGCGGCTTCAAGTTCCTCCTGGCCTTGTCGGCGATATCCTGCGCACGCATCGCAGCGAGTACCAGTTGCTCGTTGGCCTCCAACAGCTGGCTGTGCGATGTCGAGGTGATGGCATGTTGCACCTTCGCCAATTCCCCCCGCAGTTTCAAGAGATCAGCACGCACCGCGTCGGCTTGCTGGTTCAGCAGCGCCAGGGTCTGGGTGGCCGCGGCCACGTCGTTCTCGCTGGAAGGGGCGTTCACGGGCAGGCTCTCTTGCAACGCTCAACCACCGTTTGGGTCGCCGACGGGGCCGGTCGGGGGGTCGCGCCGGGTCGGCCGGCCGCCCAGCAATCCTTCGTACTCGTGAAGCGTCTTGCCGATCTTGATGCCCCCTTCATCGATTGTGAACAGCCGCAGCTCAGTGGAGTGCGCGCTGCCACGCACCTTCGCCACGGCCATCACCCGTTGCAGCCGGCTGTCGACCTCGATGTAGCGCTGCACGATGATCGCGTCGGTGAGGAACGCCGTGCCATACGGACTGAAGCGCAAGTCGTCGTAGCGGTCTTCCAGCTCCGACGTCATCAACACGGTGGCTCCGGTGCTTGCCAGGGCGGACACCAGCCGCGACAGGGACTCGCGAAAATCCAAGCGGAAAGTGGGCGCCAGCGCCAGCTCGAACCCGGAGAGCGAATCGATGACGACGCGGCTCGCATTGAGCCGGTGAATTTCCGCGATGAGCAGGGTCGCGATCTCGTCCACCGACAGCCCCGGCGCACGGGCATCCACCACGCCCACGCGCCCGCTGGCGATCAGATCGGTCAGCAAGCGGCCACGCGCCCGGTCGGGGCGCTGCTCGAAGGCCGCGATCACGCCGGTGTCGCCGCCGCGCGCGCCTTCGACCAGGAAGGCCGACGCCATGATGCTCTTGCCGGCGCCCGTCGGGCCGGCCACCAGCAGGGAGTAGCCGCTGGGCAGCCCGCCGCCCATCATCTCGTCCAGACCGGGCACGCCCATGCCCAACCGGGCGGCCGGCTCTGTCGTTGTCTTGGCTTCAGGTGTTCCCGCCAGCTGCGCTGGCGGGAACACCTGAAGGCCCGCGGAGTTCATGCGAAATGTGTGGAGCCCGGCCAGGGTGGCCTGCCCGCGCATCTTCATGACCTCCATCTTGCGCACGACCGAGTTTCGATCTACGCTCTGGCGCAGCCAGATCAGCCCGTCGGCCACCGTGAACACCGGATTCGGGTCGTTCTCGGTGAAGTACTCGCCGAGCAGGAAGGTGGTGGCCTGCCAGCTGGTCATCAGCATGCCCAGGTGCTGGACGAACGCCTGCAGGTCGAGGAACGCTTTGACACCCTCCTGGGCCAGCACGACCGAGCGGAACGAATCGACGAAGACCAGGCCCGGCCCGTACTGCTCGACTTCGGAGGCCATGCGATCCAGCACCTTTTGCAGGTCGCCCGTCGCCGTCTCTTCCGAGAGATTGATGAACCGGATGCAAGCATTGACCTTGGCATTGTCAAAAAAATCGAACTGCTGCTGGTAGCGCAGCATTTTCAGCGGCGGTTCGCCCAGCACCGTGAAATACAGCGCCGGACGCTCGGGCGTGGCGAGCGCAAACATGATCTGGTGCGAGAGCGTGGTTTTGCCGCATCCGGGCGGGCCGGCAATGACGTTGAACGAAAACTCGGGCAACCCGCCTCCGAGCACCTTGTCCAGGCCCGGCACGCCCGTTTTCAGGCGGTTGATGATTGCTTTGTCGGTGGTCATGGCGAGTGGTCCTGCACGGCTTGGCCGTCTGAATGTTGGTCCCCAACGGACTGCAGCATGCGGTGGGTGAGCGATCCGCCGATCAGGCCGGTCAACAGATCGTAGAAAATTTGCACCAGCGCATCATGCGCGGCCGCAGCCGTGGCCGACGTCTGCCGCGCCAGCGCCGCGCGCAGGGAGGTGTAATCTCCCGCAATGGCGGCGCGCTCGTAAGCAGGGGCGAGCCAAGAAAAATTCGCGAGCGCCAAATACAAGCTGCGCCGGTACAGCGCGGCAACGCCGCGCGCACCGATCACGGGCGCGAGCGCCGTATGGATGGCTTCCCAAATGGCAGCGGAGGCTTCTGCGATTCGCCGCGCATCCGCTCCACTGGCTACCAGCGGTTCAAGCAATTTACCGATACCCCACCCCACAAAGTTGCACCCGCGTGAAAATTTCCACGGGCGGGGCCCTGACTGTACGCCGATCCCGGCCAGGGGCGTGCCGAAATGCTCTCTCCCGATAGGGGCAAATCAAACCGCCGGAGCTGGCACCGGCGGCGCCGGCTGCGCGCGTGGGATGTCGCACAGCAGCCGGTCGAATTCGCATCGCACGCAGGCATAGCATTCACATACCGAGCGCTCCAGGCCCGGCCGGTCCAGCACATCAATGTGGCCGCGGCTGTAGCGGATCAGCCCCGCCCGCTGCAGGTTGCCGGCCGCTTCGGTCACCCCCTCGCGGCGTACGCCGAGCAAGCTCGCGATCAGTTCCTGGGTCAAGGTGAGGCCCGCGCCCGAGGAGCGGTCCAGGCTAAGCAGCAGGGTGCGGCAAAGCTGTTGTTCAACCGAGTGATGGCGGTTGCACACGGCGGTCTGCGTCATTTGCGTCATGAGCGCCTGGGTGTACCGGAGCAGCAGGCGCAGCACCGGCCCGCCGCGGTCGAATTCCAGCTTGAGCAGCGGCGCCTTGAGGCGGTAGCCGTGGCCTGCGCCGCGCACCACGGCGCGGCTTGTCGTCGTCTCGCCGCCCATGAAGATCGACGTGCCCACCATGCCCTCGTTGCCGACCACCGCGATCTCCGCCGACGCGCCGTCCCGCAGCATGTACATGTGCGAAACAATGCAAGTGGTGGGGAAATAGACATGCTCCAGGCGCCCGCCGGACTCGTACAGGACCATGCCCAGCGGCATTGCGACCAGTTCTAGGTGCGCGGACAGCCGGTCGAAATCGTCGGCCGGCAGGGCGGCTAACAGGTGATTCTGGGTGGTGCTGTGGGGGAGGGGCATGCTACTTTGGGCTGCCTGCGCATTGTGCCCCGGCCGGCTTCAGGGAGATCGCCTATTTTCGCGCTGGGTGCGACACCGCACAGACCCGGGGCCGACAACGGACGAAGCTGAGCTTATGAATAAACCCCTACTCGCTGCTTGGCTCCTGGCTTCCGGGTGCCTTACCGTCACCTCGCTCCTCGCCCCGAGTGCGGCCTGGGCAGCCGGCGCCAAGACGTCCGAAGCCCAGAAGCAATACCAGCAGGATCGCGCAAAGTGCATGCGCGGCGACACCAACCAGGACCGCGCCACCTGCCTCAAGGAGGCCGCCGCCGCCCTGCAGGAATCGAAGAAGCTGGGCACAGGCGGCGACAGCGCGCTCACGCGCAACCGCCTGCAGCGTTGCGAGGCTTTGCCGGCCGCGGATCGCAATGAGTGTGTCAACCGCATGGATGCGGGCACGACCAGCGGCAGCGCGCAGCAGGGCGGCATCTTGCGCGAACTTTCCAGTCCCACCAAATAGGCCCACCATGAACACATCTAAACTCGCCGGCCTTATTCTGATCATTGCCGGCGCCATCGCGCTCGCGTATGGCGGCTTCAGCTACACCAAGCAAACAGACGTTGTGAAAATCGGACCGATCGAGCTGTCGGTCCGTGAGAAGCAATCCGTCAACATTCCGATGTGGGCCGGTCTCGCCGGTATCGCAATTGGAGCGGCGCTGCTCCTGGTCGGCAGAAAACGCTAGGGCCTGTTCAGGCCTAAACCGCGCTCGCCGGTTTTTCGTGGCGGCGCAGCCGCATGGTGAACACGCACCCGGTGCCGGGCACGTCGCGCACGGTTAGCGTGCCGCCCGATTCCTCCACGCTCTTGCGGGCAATAGACAGACCCAGGCCCAAGCCCGTTTTGTCTTCGTGGCGCCGGGTGAAAGGCTGGAACACGATTTCAGCGAAACCCGGCGGGAGTCCGCCGCAGTGATCTTCCACCTCGATCAGCACCGTCGCATCGTCCTTGGCGTACGCATTCAGCCAGACCTTCGTCTGCGGTTGCGTAAACTTAAAGGCGTTCTGCAGCAGATTGATGAGGGCGCCGAGCAGCAGCTCGCGGTCGCCTCGGATTTCGAGCTCGGGCTCGATATGCCTCACGTTAAAAGAGCAGCGATTCGCGTTGGCATCCAGCAGCCCTGTGCTGGCGGCATCGGCGATGAAAGATGCGAGCGAGAACACCTGCTGATTCAGCGGCGGTTCCGCGGCAATGACCACTTCGTCCAGCGCATGCTTGACGAGCATGGTCAGTGCCGCCAGGCTGCGCCGGAGCACGCCGCCGGTCGCCCCTGAAATTGGCAGCTGTCCGGTTTCCAGGGCGGTGAGTGCCAGCGCGGCGGTGTGCAAGGAGTTGCGCAGCTCGTGCAGCAGAAAGCCGAGTTGCTCGTTGGCCTGCGTGGAGTGACCACGTGCCAATGCCTCGTCGCGGTGAGCGCTGAACGCCGTTACGGCGTCGGCGATGGCGTTGTCCAGGCAGCGGTTCAAAGTTCTGAATTCGCCAACGCTGAATGGCGCATCCCGCTCCACGGCGAGGTCGGTGATGGCTTGGCACAAGTCGCCGTAGCAATGAATGACCTGGTCCACCGAGTACCCGAGCTCCAGCAGTTGCTTGCCGTGCGCGGTAGCGCTGACGCCCATTTCAGACAGGGCACTTGCGCCGCCGCCGGCCGCACCAGAAATTCTCAGACTGTCACGGGCATCACCATCGCTCTCCGCTTCGAGCGTGTTCGTCAACTGCTCCAAAAACAGGGGGATGCCGTTCTTTAACTGCTCGGGCGTGGCGACATGCAGCGGGCGCAGAGCGACCTTGGCCTTGCAGCGCTCGATCAGCTCATCGCGATTGTGGTTTAGGAAATCATGCATTGGGGGCCCCGTTCTATACGGTCGAGCACAAGAATAGTCCGCCAGCTGCGCCATGTCTGTGCGGTGCCACACAAAAGGCGTAAAAAGGTGTCGGGCTGCGGCTTTGTACTACAAACTCAAGTGTGTTGCGGGAGCGAAATTGTAAACACACACCCGGTTCCGGGAACGTCGCGCACGCCGAGTGTTCCCAGCGCCGCTTCGATACTTTGGCGGGCGATGGACAAGCCCAGGCCCAATCCGGACTTGTCGCCACTTCGCTGGTTGAAGGGACTGAACATCCGCTGCGCGCTGCCTGCCGGAAGGCCGCCGCAATGGTCCTCGACCTCGATCAATACGCGTTCGCCGCAAGCCCGGGCATTGACCGTGACCACTGAGTTCGCGTGCGTGAACTTCAGTGCGTTCTGGATGAGGTTGCCCAGTGCGGCCTGGATCAACTCGCGGTTGGCCCGAATCATCATCGCGGCGTCCACCTCGGTGACCCGCACCGTACATCCTCTCGCAGCCGCAGCCAGTTGCGCCGCTTGTTCCGCGTCACGTACCAACGCAGCGACAGCGAACGGCGTGTGCTCGGTTTGCGCATCGCTTCGCACTTCGTCCAGGGAGCGGGTGATCAGCGTGTTCAGCGATGCGAGACTGCGTTTGAGCACCGCACCCGTAGCGCCACCCATGGACATGTGTCCCAATTCCATGGCGCTGGCCGCGAGAGTTGCGGTGCTCAGCGCATTGCGCAGTTCGTGGACCAGGAATCCCACGCGCTCGTGGGCAGCGGCATGCTGCTGACGCAAGAGTGCGGCGTCGCGCTCGCTG
The DNA here is from genome assembly GCA_046590315.1 of Ramlibacter sp. GTDB lineage: Bacteria > Pseudomonadota > Gammaproteobacteria > Burkholderiales > Burkholderiaceae_C > Ramlibacter. Next base: position 8,088 of record JBKJTX010000125.1, read on the forward strand.
CTGAACGCCGCCACCGCATACGCAATCGCGTTGTCCACGCACCTGTTGAGTGTCTGGAATTCCTCGGTTGTGAACGGTGCATCCCGTTCGTGTGCGAGCTCGGCGAGCGCCTGGCTCAGGTCACCATAGTCGTACACGACCTGGTCCACCGAGAAGCCGAGCATCAAAAGGTCTTTCCCGTGTGCGGTCGCGCTCACCGCGATTTCCGACAGCGGCGTCGTGTCTCCGCCCGCGGCTCCTGAAATTTTGAGGCTTTGGTTGGATTCACCTGCCTCTTCGGCTTCCAGTGTGCGGGTCAGCTGGTCAAGGAACAGCGGCACCCCATTGGCGAGCTGCGCATCGGTCGCAGCGCGGTGCGGACGTTGTGAGACCTTCAGCTTGCACCTGGCAATCAGGGCGTCACGGTTGTCTTTTAGAAATGCATGCATTGGCGCTTTCAGTGTTGCCTGTTCAGCTCGCGGTGACCAATGCGATTTGAATCGCCTGCTGCAGGTCGTCGAGCGAAAACGGCTTCGCCAAAACCATTGCCTCCAACCCGCCGGTTGCTGCGTCGAGCGCGCGCGTGTTGGCGAAGCCGGTGGCGAAAATGACAGGCATGTCAAAGCCCAATTCCCGAGCCTGCTTGACGACCTCGGCGCCGTTGAGACCGGGCATGAGGTAGTCGATCAACAGCAAGTCGGGCAGTTTGCCCGCCATCAGGGCCAGCGCCGCAAGGCCGTCGGCCGCTGCGCTGACCTCGTAGCCTTCGAGCGCCAGCATCTCCACGAGCAGGCACCTCACGTCCTCGTCATCGTCGACCACGAGAATGCGGGCGCCCTTGGATTTTGCCGCCGCGCTTGTGGCGAAGGCAGCATTGCGTATCGGGGGGAGCGCCGGCAACAGCGCCTGACGCAGCAGCAGGGTCACGGTGGTCCCCGTTCCCGGCGCACTGTCGATGCGGGCTGCGCCACCGGACTGCCGGGCGATGCCGTACACCTGCGCCAAGCCCAGGCCGCTGCCTTCTCCGATCTCTTTGGTCGTGAAGAAAGGATCGAATGCGCGGGCGCGCACGTTGTCTTCCATGCCGTAGCCGGTGTCCGCGACGCTCAACTCCAGGTAGCGGCCGTTCGGCAGTTCGGGGTCGTTCTCGATCGCGCGAAAGGCGGTGGCGATGCGCAGGCCGCCGCCGCCGGGCATGGCATCCCTGGCATTGATGGCCAGGTTGAGAATCGCCAGTTCCAGCTGGGTCTTGTCGGCCAAAACGCGCACCCCCGAGGCCTCGAGCTCGTAGCGCACGCGAATCTCCGGTCCGAGCGTCGTGCGCAGCAGCTCCGCCATGCCGCGAACCAGCGCGGCCACATCGACCGGTTGCACATCGAGCTCTTGCGTCGTCGAGAACGCCAGCAACTGCGACGTGAGCTTGCTGCCGCGATCGGCGGCCCGTTGGCTGCTCTCCGCCCACTTGCGCACCCCAGCCACATCGCCCGGCCGCAGCCGGATCAGACTCAGGTTGCCGCAAACCGTCTGGAACAGATTGTTGAACTCGTGTGCCAGACCGCCCGTCAACTGGCCCAGGGCCTCCATCTTGCGCGCCTGGCTGAAGCGGGCATCGACCGCGTGCTGTTCCGTCAGGTCGGTGATCACCCCCCCGATGAGCCGCGGGGCGCCTGGCTCGGAAACGATGTCGTTGATGGAGATATAGACGGCCACGGCGCTTTGGTCTGCCAAGCCCGCTCGCAGTTCTGCGCGGGACGGCTCTGGACCGGTGGATGCCAGCAAACTCTCGAACTTGGCCGCCTCATCGCCCACGAAAAATCGCTTGATGCTGCTGCCGACAATCTGCTCCAGCGGGGCGCCGAGGATTTCGCCGAGCCGGCGGTTGCCGTACAGCACCACGCCGTCTTCGGACAGCGTCACGGCGCCTTCCTCCATCTGTTCGATCAATGACCGGTAGGGACGGTCGGCGTTGACCAGCGTGTAGATCTGCTTGGCGCCTGCTTCGTTCACCAGAACGGCATCCACCTCGCCGCAACGAATCGCGTTGAGGGTTTCCTGCGCCTCGCGCAGCTTGGCGCGCAGGTCGGCGATCAGTGCCTCGTGGTCGGCCGTGCGCGGAGCGCTCATGCGACGCTGATCGGCAGGCTCAGCGTCGACAGCACCTTCTGTTCGTTGGAGAGGTCGCCGATGGCACGGCGCGCCGGCCCCGGTGTCAGCTTGATGAGGGTCGGCGCGGCGATGATCTGGGCACCGGCGGCGGCCTCCGGATGCTGGTAGATGTCGATGACCTCGAGGTCGTACATGCCGGCCAGATGCCGCTCGCAGATGTTCCGGATGTTCTTGACGGCCAGCATCGACCGCGGCGTCGAGCCGGCGACGTAGAGGCGCAGGTTGTAGCGCTCGGCGGCGCTCACGTCGCCTCCTTCCGGGGCCGGATGTCCAGACCGACCAGAACGCGGTCCGTGTTCGAGAGGTCACCGATGATCTTGACCAGGGGCGAAGGCAGGTGTCGCACCAATGTCGGCAGCGCCAGAATCTGGTCACCGGCGGCCAGTTGCGGGTTCACGCGCAGGTCGACGATCTCAATGGTGTAGCGGCCCGCCAAGTGCGTTTCGCAGATGACGGTGAGATTGCGAATCGCGGCAAGCGACTTGGGCGTCTGGCCGGCAACGTACAGACGCAGGGAGTAATGGCCTTCACTTGTCGCTTCTGCGGCGGCGGGTGTCGCACTGCTGGTGTCGGTGGTCATCGCGACTCTAGCTGCGACGCTTGGCCATGATGGAACGATCGGACGCGACCACGCTTTGCTGCAGGATGCGCTGCGCGGTGAGGCCCAGCGCTTCCTTGTCGGCGTCGTCGAGCTCGGCGCGCATGTCCTCGATCTGCCGCTCGACCACTTGACGGCTGCGGGCCAGCACCCGGACGCGCAACTCGACTTCCTGCTTCGCGGCCGCCAGCAGTTCAAGCTCGCTGGCTTCCTGTGTCACGCGCGCCGAGCCTGTGAGCACCCCGGCGGCGCCGATATAGGCCGGGACCACTTTGATGCCGTTGGAGGTGATCTGGAATTCGCGCAGCTGGTTCGAATGCCCCATGCCGCGGGCCTTGAGGACGTAAAGAAGCAGGTTGCGCTCGCCGTTCGAGGTCGTGTTCGACAGCGACACCCAGCTGTCCATCAGCGAGGAGATGCCGTAGTCCGCATCGTTCATGGCGTCGTCGATGTTCGACAGGCTGGTGAACAGCGCCGTGATCCCGTGCGATTTGAGCAGGTCGATCAGTCGCAGCAGGATGGAATTGACCTCGGTCGCCGGCCCCCGAAACGCGGAGATGGGATCGATCACCACGATGGACGGCTTGAACACGCTGATGTCCCGGTGCATCTTGGCCAGGTGCATCTCCACGCCGAACACGCTGGGCCGCGCCGCTTCAAACCGTAGCAGTCCGGACGCGAGGTGCTGGGCGAGATTAATCCCGATCGATTCCATGTTGCGCACGATCTGCTTGGGCGACTCCTCGAAGGCGAAGTACAGGCACTTCTCGCCGGCACGGCAGCACGAATCGATGAAGCTCGATGCAAAGGTGGTTTTGCCGGTGCCTGCGAGGCCGGAGATGAGGATGCTGGAGCCGCGGAAGTAGCCACGCCGGTCGAACATCTCGTCCAGCTGGCCAACCCCCGATGACACCACTTTGTCCGAAGTCTGGTGATCCAGCCCGGCGGACGTGACCGGGAACACGCTGATGCCTTGCTCGTCGATAAGGAAGGGGTACTCGTTGGTCCCGTGCGCCGAGCCGCGGTACTTCACCACCCGCAGACGGCGAGTGGTCACCTGGTCCACCACCCGGTTGTCCAGCAGCACCACGCAGTCAGAGATGTACTCCTCGATGCCGTAGCGCGTCAGCTGCCCTTCGCCGCGCTCGCCGGTGATGATCGCCGTCACGCCGCGCTTTTTGAGCCATTCGAACAAGCGGCGTAGCTCGGCGCGCAGCAGGCCGGCATCGGTGAAACTCGAAAACAGTGTTTCGATGGTGTCCAGCACCACGCGCTTGGCGCCGATGCGCGTGATGGCATAGTCGAGCCGGACGAACAGGCCTTCAAGGTCGTAGTCGCCGGTCTCCTCGATCTGGCTGCGGTCGAGTTGCACGTGGTCGATGACGAGCCGGTTGCTGGCGATCAGGCCGTCGAGGTCATAGCCCAGCGAAGCGACGTTGGCCGACAGGTCGGACGGGTTCTCCTCGAAGGACATGAAGACGCCAGGCTCGTCGCTCTTCTCGGCGCCGCAGACCAGAAAGGTCATCGCGAACAAGGTCTTGCCGCAGCCGGCCGCGCCGCACAGCAAGGTGGGCCGCCCAGTCGGCACGCCGCCGCCCGTGATCTCGTCGAAGCCGAGGATGCCGGTCGGCGTCTTTGGCAGCGTTTTCAAATCTATCGCCATCTCGCATCCTTTAAAGCACGAAAAGGCTCATCGGCGCTGCGCGTCGTCCAAAAATAAGCTTCGATTGCAGTGTCGGACCCGGGGCGCACTGCGTCGGTGCGGTAGCGCGCATAGAAGCATTAACCCCAGCCCACTGCCGAGTTTGGGATGCTGCCCGCTTGCAAAATAGAACGGCACGTGACGAGGCATCGTCCTACAATGAATTCGGCTTCGAGACGGGCCAGCTCAAGTAGTGCTCGAGCTGGCAAGGACACGTACCTGCCGGGCTTCAGTCGTCGCACATTTAGTAGGTGCCGCATGTCTGCCTTGTATTTCGATGCCCGCGGGGATCCCGAACAGCCGCTTCCGCTGTCAGTGGGGCAGACGCTTCACAACAGCACGCCGGCCCAGCGCCGGCGCGCCCTCATCGTCTGTGTGGCACTGTTGCTTGGCACGTTGCTCCTCCTACCCTTCGCGCGCGTGCCTGTGCCCAAAATTCCGGGCTTTGTTGCCATTTACCAGACGGCTGCCATAGCGGCTTGTGTTCTCACCGCTTTCCTGATGTATGGCTACTTCAAGGCGGTTCGCGAAGTGGCCTTGTTGCATTTGAGTGCAGGCTATTTCTGCACGGCCGTGGTGCTGATGATGCAACTCGCGTCGGTCAAGGGAATATTCGTCGAGGGCGCGAGCTTGCTCGGCGGTTCTCAAACGACGATCTGGCTTTGGTTTTTTTGGCACCTCGTTCCTGCATTGAGCGTGCTTCATCTCGCGCTTGCCAAAAGCCGCCCCGTGCAGACAGCGGCCGATCAACGCAAAGCTGTGCGGAGGACAGTTGCGTGGCTGGCGTTTGCCTTGACGGGCATAGGCGCACTGGTGCTTGGCTTTCATGAAGCGCTGCCCGTTCTCGACATCGGCGGGGACTATCGCCGGGTCGTCACCACGGGACTCGGTCCCGCCATCGAACTCCTGCTTATAGGGGTGCTGGTCGTGCTGTGGAAGACGAACGGCTTTCGCAAGGCCTTGCATGTGTGGCTGGGTGTTCTTGTGTTGGCGCTGCTGTGCGACAACACCATCACCCTGCTCGCGGGACATCGAGACCATTTCGGCTGGTACGCAGGAAGAGTCGGCGCGTTGGTTGCATTTGCAGTTCTGGCCGCCGTGTACCTGTTGGAGATCAACGGTTCTTACCTCAAGAATATCGACGAACTTGCCACCTCCAATTCAAGGCTCGACCGCGATTTTCAGCAGAGCAAGAGGCACACGGACGAACTGGTGGAAGCCGACATCCGCAAAGACGAGTTCTTGATGATGCTGGCGCACGAGCTGCGCAACCCACTCGCGCCCATGAGCGCGGCAGCGCAGCTGCTGTCTCTCGGCCACGCCGACGAAAAACTCGTGAAGGAAACGAGCAAGATGCTCAATCGCCAGGTGGCGCAAATGAGCGGCCTGGTGGAAGATCTGCTGGACGCTGCCCGGCTGTCGCGCGATATCGCGCGAATCCGGAAGATGCCGGTCGACGTCAAACAGGTTTTCAGCCATTCGGTCGAACAGGCGCGGCCCCTCTTGACCGAGAAAGGCCATCACCTCGACGTCAGGATCGCGCGTGAAGACGCGTTTGTGATCGGCGATCACCCGCGGCTGGTGCAAGTACTGACGAATTTGTTGATCAACTCTGCGAAATACACGGAACCGGGCGGAAGGATTATCTTGAGACTGGCGACGACGGAGGACGACGTCGTGATCACGGTGGCTGACAACGGCATCGGCATGGCGCCCGAACTGCTCTCCCGAGCCTTCCGGTTGTTTACGCAGGGCCATCCCACCGAAGCGCGTTCGCAGGGCGGCTTGGGCGTCGGCCTCGCGCTCGTGAAGCGATTGGTCGAGCTCCATGGTGGGCAAGTTCGCGCCACCAGCGACGGCCCTGGCATGGGCACCGAAATGGTTGTCCGATTGCCCAGAAATTACCAGGAGCCGGGTGACGCCAGCACGCGCTCGGCATTAGCGTGATGCTTGCGCCAGATCAAGTGCCCTCTCCCTCTGCGTCCCTATATTGGATACAACGGTCCTGGTGACCGTTGGCCCCGCGGGGGCGATCCCGCGATCACATGAAATTCCAAAGGTACCCCACATGGCCTCCCGCGCATTCGGCGCCATACCCTTGGCCGTCGCCGTACTGTTCGCAGCTTCACCATTGATCGGCGCCGTCGGCGCCGACGCAGCGATGCGGCAGGGCGCACAGGCAACCGCTGCTACCGCAACGACCACACTCGCCGCTCTCCCCGCAGCTGGCAAGGCAGTGGTCCACCAAGTCGTTTTCAAGACCGGCATGGTGGGCGGAAAAATGGTTTTCATTGATGCCAACGGCGGCGTCAACCCCGTCCTCAAGGCCGCTGTCGGGGACACCCTCGAGATCACCTTGTCCAGCGGCGAAGGCGCCGAGCACGACATCGTGTTCGAAGGCCTCGGCGTGCAGTCCAAGAAGGTCAATGGCCGGTCTGCCCCGGTCAAGGTGACCTTCAAGCTGGCGCAGTCCGGCAAGTTCGTCTACTTCTGCTCGATCGCAGGTCACCGCCAAATTGGCATGGAAGGCGTGCTGGAGGTCACCGGGCCGGCCGATTCGATGGCCGCCGCTCACCCTGCCCTCCTTGCAACCCAGGTGATGGGCGCCGCACCCGCGATCCAGCCGCTCGCGCCCGCCGCCGCGGGTGCCGTGAACATCGTCATGGACCCCAACGCAGTCCCCAAACCGCTCGGCATCCGCGGTCCGCAGCTCGTAAAGTACAGCATCGAAACGGTCGAACTGGAAGGCAAGCTGGACGACGGAACGACGTTCACGTACTGGACGTTCGGCAGCAAGGTTCCGGGTCCGATGCTGCGCGTGAAGGCCGGAGACACGGTCGAACTCGCTCTCTCGAACAACCGCGCAAGCAAGCAGGTGCATTCGATCGATCTGCACGCCGTCACCGGCGGCATGGGTGGCGGGGCGCATACCCAGGTCGCGCCCGGCGAATCCAAGACGGTGACTTTCAAGACCCTCAACCCGGGCCTCTATGTCTACCACTGCGCGACGCCTTCGGTG
>JBKJTX010000275.1:0-4048 GCA_046590315.1 Ramlibacter sp.
CAGCAGCGCTGCTGGCGCGAAGTGGCCACCGCGTCACAGTCTTCGAAAAGGTCGCGTCGCCGCAGTCGGCGGGCGCCGGCATTCTGATCCAGCCGATCGGCCTCGCGGCGATGCGCGTATTGGGCATCGAGCAGGAAATACTCCGGCACGGCAGCCGTGTCGATCACCTCCTGGGCGTCACACCTTCCCGCCGACCGGTGGTGAACATCCGCTACCACGACTGGCAGCCCGGATCTTTTGGCGTTGGCCTGCACCGCGGCGTTTTGTTCAACGCCTTGTGGGCGCTCGCCGAGCGCAGCGGCGTGCGGCTCGTGAGCGGACATGACGTGCGCGACCTCGCTGGCTTGCAGGAAGGCCACGATCTCACCGTGGTCGCCGACGGCTGCCGCTCGTCGCTGCGCTGTCAGACCGGGCTCTCGTGCACCGACCGGGTCTACCCCTGGGGTGCGTTGTGGGCGGTGCTGGACGACCACGACGGCGCCTACGGCTCGACGCTGTGGCAGTGGTACCGAGGCGCCAGCCAGATGCTGGGCATCATGCCTACCGGCCGCGCGCCAGGCGGCCAGGCACCTGTCGTGAGCCTTTTCTGGAGCCTGCGCGCCGACCGCTACTCTGCCTGGCTCGAAGCCGGGCTCGATGCGTTCAAGGCGCAGGTGCTTGCGCTCAATCCCGGTTGCGCCGCTTTGCTGGACCAGATCAAGTCGCAGGACCAATTGACCTGGGCCCGCTACCACGACGTGGTCATGCCCAGCTACCACACCGATCGCTGCGTGGTGATCGGCGATGCCGCGCACGCCACCAGTCCGCAGCTGGGCCAGGGTACCAATCTCGCGCTGATCGACGCCGTGGTGCTGGCCGAGTGCCTGGCGTCGGGGCTCCCCGTGGCGCAGGCGCTGGAGCGCTACACCGCGCAGCGCAAGGACCACCTGCACTTCTACGGCGAGGCGAGCCGCTGGCTCACACCGCTCTTCCAGTCCGACCTGCGCATACTGCCCTGGTTGCGCGACGTGTTCATGAACACCGCTTCGCGCTGGCCGTTGGCAGGGCCCATGACGATGGAAGCGCTCGTGGGCGTGCGGCAAGCCTGGCTGTCAGGGAGCGCGCTCGGCGTCGACGCCTGGGCCGATGGAGCCGAATCACCGAAGTCCGCCCCGGCCTGAGGGCGGCGCTGGCTACACCTTCTGCAGCAGGTCGTGCAGCTTGCCGGGATGCGGCGGCTTGTCGAAGAAGCCTTGTGCCCCTACGAACCAGCCGCGCACTCGCTCGGGCATTGAAGCTTCGTACTTGGTGACGATCACGTGGCCGATTTTTGGCCGGATGGCGGTCAATTCGTTGAGGAAAGCCCAGCCCTGGACATCCGGCAAGGCAAAATCCACGATCGCTACCGCGTAGTGATTGGCCCGGGCCAACTCCAATGCCTGCGCACCGGTTTCGGCTTCGTCTGCTTGCGTCAGTTCCGCGAGCGCCAGCTTGGCGCGCAGGTACAGACGCTCGTCGCGGTCGGCGCTCGCGATGAGCGCGCGCTTGACGGGCAGCTGGTCGGGCGGCCGTGTATCGGCCATGCGGTTGTCCGGGTCAAGATCGAAATCGAAATCGAGATCAGGCGTTGGCGCGAAGAGTACGTCCATGGCCTGGACCACGTCGGGCCAGGACAGTGGCCGCTCGTAAGTCCGCCAGGCGTTCGCCGGCGCCACGGCCCCTACCCATATGAGTTTCTGGTCGGGGTTGACTGGGGCCTCAAGCTCCCCCCTTGCCTCGTAGCTTTGACCGTCCACCAGCGCCAGCTTGGGCGCGTCGGGCGCATCAACCTCCCAAAGCGAGTACACGGTCTCGCGCTGCTCAGACAGGCGAAACACCGTGTTGAGCGCATGCCGCTCCACGTCGGTAAACCCCACGACCTTGACGAAGACCCTCTGAGCCATTTGCGATGTAATGATTGCGTGTTCGCGCCGGATTATCAGGCCTGCCCGGAACGGGCCTGAAACTGCCTTATCTGGAGTTTGCATCGGACTGGCCGCAAAGCCGCACCAGCGCTGGTGCATAAGCTTATCCGCATAACGCGCGAACGAAAAAATAGTTGGGTTCCGCGAGGGGCGCTTTCACAATCGCGCCCATGCAGGATTTCGCATTTGTCATTGCAGGTTTCTTCGTCGGCCTTGTGGTCGGCCTCACCGGCGTGGGCGGTGGTTCACTGATGACCCCGATTCTGATCTTCGGATTCGGAATCAAGCCCTACATGGCCATCGGCACCGACTTGTTGTTCGCTGCCGCCACCAAGTTCGGGGGCGCGCTAGGTCTGGCACGCGCCCGCTCCATCGACTGGCCCGTGGTGGCGTTGCTGTCGGCCGGCAGCATTCCCGCCGCGCTTGTCACAGTTTTTGTACTGCGCCGCTTTGGCCCCGGCGACCCGGCCGTGCAAGCCATCATGACGACCAGTCTCGGTGCAGCGCTGCTGCTCACTGCGGCCGCCACGCTCTACAAAGCTGTGAAGGGCAAGAACATTCCCCGCGAACTCGACGTAACCCAATTGGCACAGGCCACGCGCCCGCGTCATTGGCTCCTGCCGGTCCTCTTCGGCGCCGGCATCGGCACGCTGGTTTCCATCACATCGGTCGGCGCCGGCGCCATCGGCGTCACCGTTCTCATGCTGCTGTATCCGGCGCTGCCGTTGCCGCGCATCGTCGGCGCTGACATCGCCTATGCGGTCCCCTTGACCCTGGTGGCAGGACTGGGCCATGCCTCTATGGGGTCAGTCGACTGGTCACTGCTGGGCACTCTGCTGGCCGGCTCACTGCCCGGCATCTGGCTGGGCACGCGGTTGGTGCGCGTGGCACCGGACCGTCTGATCCGCTCGCTCCTTTCGGTGCTGCTGGCCTATGCCGGCGTGCGCCTGATCTCCATCTGACGCCGGGAGAATAAAAACATGTACCAATACACCGAATTCGACAAGCAGTTCGTGAAGGCCCGGGCCGCGCAATACCGCGACCAGTTGGAACGCAATCTCGCGGGTGAGCTCGGCGACGACGAGTTCCGTCCGCTGCGCCTGCAAAACGGCTGGTACATCCAGCGCTACGCGCCGATGTTGCGCGTGGCTGTGCCGTACGGCGAACTCTCGAGCACGCAGTTGCGCGCGCTCGCCAAAATTGCCCGCGACTATGACCAGCCAACGGCGGAAATCTTCAAGGACGCTCAGGAAAAACAGGACGCCTTGGGTCCGGTCGCGCTCTCGAACGGCGGCTCGGTGCACACGCACCTGAAGGTCGGCTACGGGCACTTCACCACGCGCCAGAATGTCCAGTTCAATTGGATCCCGCTTGTGAAGAGCGCCGACGTGATGGATTTGCTCGCCAGCGTCCACATGCACGGCATCCAGACCAGCGGCAACTGCATCCGCAACATCACGAGCGACGAGCGCGCCGGCATTGCCCCAGACGAGATCGCCGATCCCCGGCCTTACTGCGAAATCTTGCGCCAGTGGAGCACGCTCCATCCTGAGTTCGCCTTCCTGCCGCGCAAGTTCAAAATCGCCGTGACCGGTGCCACCGAAGATCGAGCCGCTACGTTCTGGCATGACGTCGGCTTGCACCTGGTGAAGAACGATGCGGGCGAGTTGGGCTTCCGGGTGCTGGTCGGTGGCGGCATGGGTCGCACACCCGTGATCGCAACCGTTGTGCGCGAGTTCCTGCCGTGGGCCGAAATTCTCAACTACCTCGAAGCCGTTGTGCGCGTGTACAACCGCTGGGGCCGCCGCGACAACATGTACAAGGCGCGCATCAAGATTTTGGTGAAGGCCGAAGGCCAACGCTACATCGACGAGGTCGAAGCAGAGTATGGGCAGATTGTTCAGGTTGACGGCGCGCCGCACACCATCACGCAAGCCGAGTTCGACCGGGTCGCCGCGTCGTTCGTGCCGCCCGAGTTCCAGCGTGAACCCGCTGACACGAACCTGCATGAAATAATTCGCGCCGGCGCCGAAGCCGATCCGGAGTACGACCGGTGGTTGCAGCAGAACGTTGCCGTCCACCGCAATCCGCAGCTGCGCGCCGTG
>JBKJTX010000370.1:0-3628 GCA_046590315.1 Ramlibacter sp.
GCTGCCGGGTAGGCTGCAAGTTCGTCATGCTGGCGCCCGGACGTGATCGCCTCGTAAGCGGCCTCTGCAGCCAGCATGCCCGTCTTGATCGCAGCGTGGCTGCCCTTGATGCGGCTCACGTTGAGATAGCCGGCTTCGCAGCCCACCAACGCGCCGCCAGGGAAGACCGTCTTGGGCAGACTCAGCAAGCCGCCGGCAGTGATTGCGCGCGCGCCGTACGATACCCGCTTGGCCGGCTTGACGCCCTGACTCTCGTCGCCTTCCAGGTACCAGCGGATGTTGCGATGGGTCTTCCAGCGCTGCAATTCCTCAAACGGGCTCAAGTACGGGTTGGCGTAGTCGAGTCCGGTGATGAAACCAAGCGAGACCTGGTTGTTCTCCATGTGATAGAGAAAGGCGCCGCCGTAGGTGTTGTTCTCCATCGGCCAGCCTGCCGAATGCATGACGAAGCCCGGCTGGTGGCGCTTGGGGTCGATCTCCCAGAGCTCCTTGACGCCGATGGCATAGGTTTGCGGGTCGCGCCCCTCATCGAGCTTGAACTTCGCAATGAGTTGCTTGCCAAGGTGGCCGCGCGACCCTTCGGCGAACACGGTGTACTTGGCGTGCAGTTCCATGCCGAGCTGGAAGTGCCCGGTCGTCTCGCCGTTCTTGCCGACGCCCAGATTGCCTGTGGCCACGCCCTTGACCGAGCCGTCCTCGTTGTAGAGGACTTCGGCGGCCGGAAAGCCGGGAAATATCTCGACGCCCATGCCTTCGGCCTGTTGCGCCAGCCACCGCGTCACGTTGCCCAGGCTCACGATGTAGTTGCCGTGGTTCTGGAAGCAATCCGGCAGGAAAAAGTTGGGCACGCGAAAAGAGCTCTTCTCGCCAAGGAAGAGCATCGCGTCGCCCGTCACGGGCTGGTTCAGCGGTGCGCCCAGCTCCTTCCAGTTAGGCAAGAGCTCGGTGAGTGCACGCGGGTCCATGATGGCGCCCGAGAGGATGTGCGCACCGGGCTCCGACCCCTTCTCCAGCACCACGACTGAAACTTCCTTGCCGTGTTCGACCGCAAGTTGCTTGAAGCGGATGGCGGTCGCGAGGCCCGCGGGACCGCCGCCCACCACGACCATGTCGTACTCCATCGCTTCTCGGGGGCCGTGCTGCGCCAGGATCTCTTCGTGGGTCATCGGGAGCTCTCGCTGATAATGAATTGAAAAACAGGGGGCCGGACGGCGCAGAATCGATAGCGATTCTATGCGGCGCAAGCTCCGAATCGAACGACCGTTCTTATTTTCAGCGCCATTTTAGGCAGGAGAATCTTGTGAGCTACAGCATCGATCTGTCGGGCCGCGTCGCCTTTGTGACGGGCGCTTCCAGCGGCTTGGGCGCGCAATTTGCCCGCACCTTGTCGCGAGCCGGCGCCGCCGTCGTGCTGGCAAGCCGCCGAGTGGAAAAACTCAAGGACCTGCGCGCGCAGATTGAAGCCGAAGGCGGCGACGCGCATGTGCTCGAGCTGGACGTGACCGATCTGGCCAGCATCAAGTCGGCCGTGGCCCATGCCGAGACCGAGGTGGGTTCGATCGACATCCTCGTCAACAACTCAGGCGTCAGCAACACGCAGCGCATCCAGGATGTGTGTGTCGAAGACTACGACTACATCTTTGACACCAACGTGAAAGGCGCCTTCTTCGTCGCGCAGGAAGTGGGCAAACGTATGTTGGCGCGCGCACGCGGCGCTGCACCTGGGACTTATATCGGTGGGCGCATCATCAACATCGCCTCGATGGCGGGTCTGAAGGTGCTGCCCCAAATCGGCGTGTATGCCATGAGCAAGGCCGCCGTGGTTCAGATGACCAAAGCCATGGCGCTGGAGTGGGGCCGCTTCGAGATCAACGTCAACGCCATTTGCCCGGGCTACATCGATACCGAAATAAATCACCACCACTGGCAGACCGAGCAAGGCCAAAAGCTCATGCAGATGCTGCCGCGCAAGCGGGTCGGTCAGCCCGAAGATCTGGACGCGCTCATCGTGTTGCTGGCCAGCAGCCAAAGTCACTTTATCAACGGCGCCATCATCGCCGCCGACGACGGCTTCGCGCTCTGACCGGGATGCGATTAGAGCTGCCGTCAAAGAAGAAGCTCGTCTACGAGATGAGCATTCCGATCCGCTGGGGCGACATGGACGCGATGGGACACGTCAATAACACGACGTACTTCCGCTATCTGGAGACGGTTCGCATCGAGTGGATGCGTTCGATCGGCTGCCAACCCGACCCGAACGGCGAAGGCCCGATCATCATCAATGCATTCTGCAGCTTCTACCGCCAGCTTGAATATCCGGGCGACGTGCAGATGAAGATGTACGCGAGCGACCCGGGCAGCAGCAGCTTTGAAAGCTGGGGCACGATGGAGCGCCCGGACAACCCGGGCGTGATCTACGCGGCGGGCGGCGCGACGACGGTGTGGGTGGATTTCAAGGCGCAGAAATCACGGCCGCTGCCGGATTGGCTGCGTGCGCTGATCGACTGAATTGCGAAGCGTTGTCGGCGAGCCAGCGCGCTGCGAGGCCGACGGCGGTTTCGGTGCGGCGTTCGAAATCAGGGTGAAATCGCGGGTTGAAGTAGGCCAGAAGCGGCACTGCCGATCGCAACATCGCGCCATCGCGCCCCCAGAAAAAGCGGATGGCGCTGGCCCAGGTGCCAGGCTTGAACAGGGTGCCGTCGCGCCGGAGATTGAGTGCTGTCTGCAAGCCGGACTCAGCCGTAAACATCATGCAAAGATAGGCATACCAGGCGACGCGCCGCAGCCAACCGCCGCCCAGTGCGGTGTAGAGATCGAACGCGACGGATCGATGCTCGGTTTCTTCGGCAGCGTGCCAGCGCCACAAGGTGCGCATCTTCGGTTCGGCGGCATCGAACCAGCTTGCGTAGCGCAACGTGCCGTCGGCGAAAACGGCAGTGCAGTGCTCGTAGGCGCAGGTCACGGCCAAGTGGTTCTTCGCGCTCATCCACTGCGAATGTTTGATGCGCCAGCCAGCCCACCGCGCCCAATGATTGACCAGGCCCTGTTGCTCCAGATGCGCGTTGTACTGTGCGTGGATGTGCCGATGGGTGGCCTCCTGGCCGATGAATCCGCGCGCTCGTTGCTGCAGCTTGGTGTGAACAGCGCCAGCCGGAAGCGCTTGTACGCCCAGTCGAACCGCATCAATGAAGTACTGTTCGCCTACCGGGAAACTCATGGAGAGCGCGTTGTAGTAGTGACTCCGAAAGGCATCGCCGCCATGCCAGTGCCGCGCAAAGCCTGAGGCGAGGTCAATTTCTAGTTTCCGGACGATGAGTTCTGTCATTTCTGCTTGGGCACGCGTCCCATCAGGTAGAACTCGGGGTTGGGCAGCATGTTCGAGAAGCTCGCGATGCGGTTGGACAGGCCGAAGAAGGCGGTGATGGCCGCAATGTCCCAGATATCCTCGTCGGAAAAGCCGTGCGCATGCAGCGGCACGAAGTCGTCTTCGGCGATCGCGTCGGAGTGCAAGCAGACCTTCATCGCGAAGTCCAGCATCGCGCGCTGGCGCGCGCTAATGCCGGCCTTGCGGTAGTTCACCGCCACCTGGTCGGCCACCAGCGGGTTCTTCTCGTAGATGCGCAGGATC
>JBKJTX010000401.1:0-10817 GCA_046590315.1 Ramlibacter sp.
CTGGTGCATGGGCATGCTCGGCACGCCGCGGCGCCAGTTCGGCAACATCGTGGGTCATGTCAAGGGCGTCGAGAACATGGGGTCGCTGTCGGAGTGGACCGCCAAGCAGTTCGACCCCGCCCTGTCGTGGAACGACGTCGAGTGGATCAAGAAGCGTTGGGGCGGCAAGTTGATCTTGAAAGGCATTCAGGACGCCGAGGACGCGCAGCTTGCGGTGGACAGCGGCGCGGATGCGCTCATCGTTTCCAACCACGGCGGCCGCCAGCTCGATGGTGCGCCTTCCTCCATCTCGGCGTTGCCAGAAATCGTTGCCGCGGTGGGCAGCCGGATCGAAGTGCACATGGACGGTGGCATCCGATCGGGTCAGCACGTGCTGAAGGCGGTGGCGCTCGGCGCCAAGGGCACCTACATCGGCCGCGCGATGCTGTATGGGCTCGGCGCGATGGGCCAGGAGGGCGTCGAGCACGCGCTCCAGATCATCCAGAAGGAGCTGGACCTCTCGATGGCTTTTTGCGGACGCACCGACATCAACAAAGTCGACGGCAGCATCCTCCTGCCGGGAACGTACTAACGCCCGCCTTCCGGCCGCGCCGGTACTGTCTTCAGATATGTGTACAGCGCCTGCGTATCCACGTCGCTCATTTTGGCGAGCGACTCGAAGGGCATCACCTGGATGGCCGTGCCGTCCGAGCGCTTGCCAGAACGGAACATCGCCTGAAACGCGGCGGCATCGGGGTAGCGAGCCATGGCACTGCCCTGGCCCGGCGTGAGGTTCGCGGCTGGCGGCCAGTCCGGCGGGCCGCCAGCAATCTTTCCGCCGGAAAGGTGTTCGCCGTGGCAGCCGATGCACATATTGGCGACATACGCACCGTGCTGCGCATTCACGCCGACCGCTACCGGCTGCGCCGGCGGCAGTTGATGGTCGATCTTGGCTGCAGCGTCCCGGATCGCGCCAAAGCCGTAAAGGATGCGCACCGGCGGTGGTAAATCGATCACAGCGGCGCGCCCGCCTTGTGGTGGCAGGGAACGGGCATACGCGACGACGGCGGCGACGTCCTGGTCGGTGAACCGGTTGTAGTCCTCACTGGGCATGATCATCACCGGCGTCCCATTCGGTTTCACGCCGTGGCGAATAGTGCGCACCCAATCCATCGGCTGGTACTTCGCCGGGGCGCCTGCCGAGGTGATGTCCGGCCCGGCCAGGTGCATGCCCTTGCTTTCCACGAATGTGCGGCCTTCGCCCTTGGCTCCGTGGCACTCGGCACACCCTCGGGACTCGAACAGGTATTTGCCGCGCGCGAGCGATTGCGCGTCGCTCGCGTAGGGCACGGCGGCCACCGCAATGTCCACGCGGCGCGCCATTTTGTGCTCCCCCATCTGCCATCCGACCGCGCCCGCGGCCGCAGCTACCACGACCACGCCGCCGATCACGGCGGCGCTCCATTTGATCCATCTTTTCATGTCAGGAGCCTCCTCCGTCGGCATTTCACACCGAAACGCCGTGCTCGTCCATCCCGCAAAATCGGGGGGTGACCTTGCTACGCCGAATCGCTCACCTCGACATGGATGCTTTCTTCGCATCCGTGGAGCTTCTGCGCTACCCGCAGCTCAGAGGCTTGCCGGTCGTCATTGGAGGCGGGCGCCGCGCGGTGGACGAGATGGTGCGCGAGCGGTACGCGGGCCTGCCCTTGAGTGAGGTCCCGCCGGCGGCCTTTCCCTTGTTGAAGGACTACGCCGGCCGCGGCGTCATCACCACGGCCACCTATCCCGCGCGGCAGTTCGGTGTCGGCTCGGCCATGGGCATGATGAAGGCGGCCAAGCTGTGCCCGCAAGCCATCGTGCTGCCGGTGGACTTCGAAGAGGTCCGCAAGTACTCGCGGCTTTTTAAAAGCACCATCGCCGAGATCGCCCCTGTTGTGGAGGACCGCGGTGTCGACGAGGTCTATATCGACTTCACCGAAGTCCCGGGCGGCCAGCGCGAAGGCGGGCGGGTGCTCGCGCGGTTGATCCAGCGGGCGATCCAGGAGAAGTCCGGCCTCACCTGCTCCGTCGGGGTGGCGCCCAACAAGCTGATCGCCAAGATGGCGAGCGAGTTCAACAAGCCCAATGGCATTTCAGTGCTGTACGAGGGAGATGTGCAGGCGAAGATCTGGCCCCTGCCCGTGCGCAAGATCAACGGAATCGGTCCCAAGGCCGAAGTGAGGCTGCACAAGCTTCACCTGCACACCATCGGCGATATCGCAGCACAAAATCCTGAATGGCTGGTCGACAACTTTGGCAAGTCGTATGGTGCGTGGATGCACGAAGCTGCCTGGGGCCGTGATGAGCGCCCGGTAGTCACTGAAAGCGAACCGGTGTCGATGAGCCGTGAGACGACCTTCGACCGCGACTTGCATGCCGTGCGCGACCGCGCCGAACTGGGCGCCATCTTCACGGACCTGTGCAAGCAGTTAGCGCGGGACTTGCAGCGCCAGGGCTACGTCGGCAAGACAATCGGCATCAAGCTGCGCTACGACGACTTCAGGATCGCCACGCGCGACCAGACCATCGAGCACTTCACCTCGGACGGAAAAACCATCCGCCAGGTAGCGAGCCTGTGCCTGAAGCGGGTGGACCTGTCACGGCGGCTCCGGCTGCTGGGTGTTCGTGTGGGAAAACTCGCGAAGGCCGGCTCGTCCGAAGCGATAGTCGACTCGCCGCAGCAGCCTGCCGCGAACCGCCTCGAGGAGCCGGCGCCGGGCACGCTGGACCTCTTCTAACGCCTGTCACTCGTTCACGCGAGCAACGCTACTGTCGTGTTGGCCTTGTCCTACGTCGCGCCGCTCAGCTTGCCTACATGAGGGAGCTAATCTCGAACGTTACTTTGTATGTAAATACTACTTTAAGGTTTTGAGATGAAAGCTCAGCTACGCAATCACGTGACGGCCCTGTTTCTTCTGGCGCCGGTTGCCTTGACCTTCAGCGCGCTGCCCTCGGCCGCGTTCGCTCAACCCGCCACACCCGAGGTGGTGTCGCTCGACGTGACCAGCGATAACGGGGTCCGTCCGGGTTCGCGCCTGCGATTTCGCATGGAAGGCACGCCACGCGCGAAGGCCAGCGTCCGGATCCGCGGTGTGCAATCGACCATTCCGCTGCGCGAGGTCGAGCGCGGGGTCTACGTGGGCCGGTATGTGGTGGGCAACCAGGACCGCATCGAGAACGGGGCTCCGATCCGCGCGATCCTGCGCCGCGGGAATCGCACGAGCAGCGCGAGCTACAACGTGCCGGAGAATTTTGCGAACCTGCCGGTCGCCCAACTGCCGGTGCCCGTGCCCGTGCCGCTCCCGCCCCCGCCGCAGTTGCGCATCGAACAATTCACGGTCGCCACGCTCGAGCGCATGGAGCCGGGCGCTGAGCTGCGGTTCGCAATTGATGGCTTGCCTGGCGCCGTCGTGTTCGTCGACCTCCCCGGCGCCGCTAACAACGTGCCCTTGCGCGAAGTGCGACCCGGCCACTACGAAGGCGCCTACACCATTCGCCGTGCCGACAATTTCAACATGAACGCGCCTGTGGTGGCGACGATGCGCATGGGCGACCGCACCATTACCGCCAATCTGGCCCAGCCGCTGGTCACCGCCGACAGAAATCCGCCGACGATCGGCGCATTGACACCGCGCGAAGGCGATACGGTGCAAGCCGGCCCGGCTACCGTCATATCTGCGCGCTTCGAAGACCGCGGCGGCAGTGGTGTGGACCCGGCCAGCGTCAGGATTTCGATTTCCGGGCGTAACGTAACGCCGGAAGCGCAGATCTCTCCCGAATCCTTCAACCTCCGCGCCGCACTGCCGCCCGGCCGCCACACGGTGGACGTGACAGCGCGCGATCGCGCAGGCAACGCCGTGCGGCGCAGCTGGAGTTTTGACGTTGCTGGGGCAGTACCGGTCAACCTGCCACTGCAGATGCTGAGCCACCCTAACAACGGCCAAATCGAAGGCAACGTCGCGCATGTGCGCGGCCGCTCGGCGCCCTTCGCGACCATCAATGTCCGCATTCAGGCGGCGCCGCCGGTGGCGGGTCAGTTCGGCGTCGCGCAGCAGGTGTTCGCACAGACGATCCAGGCAGACGCCAACGGTCAGTTCGAGTTCAACTTCGCCTCGCCGTTTCCGATACCGGGCACGCGCTATGACATCACTCTGGTGGCAAGCAAGGCCGACGCCACCAACGAGGCACGCCTGAGCCTGTACCAGCGCTAAGGCACCCAACGGGGTTAGGGGGTCCCATTCGCATTAGAGGCGAGGGGGCCCCCTCTATACTGGGCCGGATGCACCCGGACAGCCCCAGCCTGCAAGAACTCATCGAGCGGACGGCGCGGGGCGACCACGCCGCATTCGCCACCGTCTACGAGCGCACCCATGCGCATCTGTTCGGGCTCGCGCTGCGTATGTTAGGACGTGAGCATGCCGCCGAAGATGTGTTGCAGGAAGCCTTCGTCAGCGTCTGGAAAAGCGCGGCCCTCTACCGCCCCAACGTGGGCGGACAGGACCTCCAGCCGATGACGTGGTTGATCGCCGTCGTGCGCAACAAGGCGCTGGATGCCTTGCGCTCGCGCGCGCGCCGGGCTGAAACCGAATTGCCTGACAGCGAGAGTCTTGAAGACGGTGACAACGACCTGTCCAGGTCAGGCGCCGACCCGAGCGCCCTGGAACTTTTGACGGACGCCACGCGTAGCCTGCGCATCGAAGCCTGTTTGGGCGGCCTGGACGGGAGTCATCGGCAAAGTCTGGCCCTTGCCTACTACCAGGGCTTGTCGCACACCGAAGTTGCCGCCCAGATGGGCGCGCCACTTGGCACGGTGAAGGGGTGGATCCGCCGCGGGCTGGAGAAACTCAAGACCTGCCTGCAAGCACAAGGCCTCACGGAATCGTCATGAGATTCAGCGATCCGCGGCTGATCGAACACTTGGCCTCGGCCTATGTGCTAGGCACCCTCACGCACGGCACGCGCCGGCGCTTCGAGCGCCTGCGGCGCGACCGTGCGGACGTGAACCTGGCGGTAGGCGAGTGGGAAACGCGGCTCGCGCGTCTGGCGCAATCCGTTCCCGCAGTTCGGCCTTCACAAAGCGTGTGGCGCGCCATTGAGGCACGAACCCGGCCGGCAGCAGCGCTCGCGAAAAGCGGGCATCGGCCGGCTTGGCTGCGGCCGGCGGGCTTCGGCCTGGGCGGCATGGCGACCGGCCTTGCCCTTGCGCTGGCGCTCTTTTTTGTGGCGCCCGCCCTCTTTCTTTCCAACGACCAGATGGCGATGCGCAGTGGCGAGAAGCTGCCGCAAAGCTATGTGGGCCTGCTGACCGACGCGCAAGGGAATGGCAAGTTGCTCGTCAGTTCGCTCCGGCATGGCCGCACGATGACTGTGAAAGTCATCGGGCCGATCGCGCCACCCGCGCAAGGCCGGCTGGTGCTCTGGGCACTGCCCGAAAACGCGCCTGCCTTCGCAGTCGCCACGGTGCCGACCACGGGCTCGTCTGTCGCCACGCTGCCGGACACCTCCGAAAAACTGTTTGGCAAAGTGCGCAAGCTCGTCGTGACTGTGGAGACCGCCGCCACGCCCGCAGTGCCGGGAAGTGTCGTCTTCACCGGCAACTGCGCCAAGCTCTGGTAGTTCCCACATACGTCTTACACAGGAATCGCCATGCAGTGCTTCACACTCACCGAGCAAGACTCCGTCGCCCATCTGGTGCTCAATCGGCCCGAGGCCATGAACACCATGCATCCCACGTTCTGGCGCGAGCTGGACGAAGTGCTGACGGGGCTGCACCGCGAGGGACGGGCCCGAGCCCTGGTCATTTCCTCCACCGGCAAACACTTCAGCGCGGGCATGGCACTGGAGACCTTCGGCGGCAGCATCTCGATGGACGACAGCACGCCCGAAGGCCGCGCCGCGATCTTCGACCTGCTCACTGATATGCAGGCGACGTTCACCAAGCTCGAAACCATGCGCATCCCCGTGATTGCGGCGATCCACGGCGGCTGCATCGGCGGCGCGGTGGACATGGTGACGGCCTGCTGCATCCGCTATGCCAGCGCCGACGCCTTCTTCTGCATCCAGGAAATCAACATCGGCATGGTCGCGGACGTTGGCACGCTACAGCGCTTGCCCAAGCTGGTGCCTCTGGGCGTCGTGAAGGAGTTGGCGTACACGGGCCGGCGGCTGTCCGCACAGAAAGCGCTGGGCTGGGGCCTGGTGAACGAAGTCTTCGACACCCATGAAGCCCTCGTTGCCGGCGCCCTGAAATGCGCCAGCGAGATCGCGGCCAAACCGCCGGTTGCGATCTGGGGCACCAAGCAGGTGATCAACTACACGCGCGATCACTCTGTCGACGATTCGCTCAAGCAGATGGGATGGATCCAGGGTGCGATATGGAGCAACGCGCACGTGCGCGAGGCCGTGACGGCCATGAAGGAAAAGCGCGCCGGCAACTTTCCCGGCTTGTCCAAGCTCGCCTCGTTCCGCGAGCGCGAGTGACCGCTACTGGCGCGCTGTCCGAACGTTGGGCGGCACTGCCATCGGGTGGCTGGTACGGAACGGATTGATGTCCAAGCCGCCGCGCCGCGTGTAGCGGGCGTATACGGCCAGTTTCACCGGCTTGCAGCGGCTCCAGATATCCATGAAGATGCGCTCGACGCACTGCTCGTGGAACTCGTGGTGATTGCGAAAGCTCACCAGGTAGCGCAGGAGGCCGCCTTGGTCAATTTGCGCGCCGCTGTAGCGGATTTGGACGCTGCCCCAGTCGGGCTGGCCCGTTACCAGGCAATTGCTTTTGAGGAGATTGCTGGTCAGCACTTCTTCCACGGGCTTTTCGCCAACCGCGGCACCGAGCAGCTCGGGCGCAGGCGTGTAGTGCGTGCACTCGATGTCCAGGCGGTCCAGCCTGAGGCCGTCGAGCTCATGCACCGGCTCGCGGTCGAAATGGTCGGGCATGAGGATACGCACGCCTACCGAAGCCTGCGAAGGGGCGCCGCGCCACACTGCTTCGCTGATGTCGGCGCGAATCCGATCGCGTACTTCATCGACGCTCACGAATCGCGTATTGCTGAAACTGTTGAGGTACAGCTTGAACGATTTGCTCTCGACAATGTTGGGCGTCTCGCAGGGCACAGTGATGTGCGCCAATGCCACTTGCGGCTTGCCGCGCGGGGTGAGCCAACTCAGCTCGAACGCCGTCCACAAGTCGGCGCCGAAAAACGGCAACGCTCCGTGCACGCCCAGCTCAACCCGTTTGGGCTGACGCGAGAGCGGAAACAGCAGCGAAGCTTCGTAGTGATCGGCATAGGGCGCCGGCTTGCCCAGTTGCGATTGTTCGGGCGTGTTCATCGGAAGGTATCGGCGCGGACTTTCACTCGAACCGCCGCTCGCGCAGCCATTTGGTCGCGATCCATTTTTCGCCAGCGATGACCGGCGCGCCGCCGTGCAGCGATTTGGTGGACGGATGGGCGCGCTCGTAGCTGAAAAACACGGCATTGCCGCGCTTCGGTGCGACTTCCAGATGCACGTCAGGAAAGCTCGTTCCGCCGCCCTTCAGAGGCTCGCCCAAATACATGATGAGCGTGGCGACGCGTTGGCCGCCGCGCTTCAGAATTGTGGGGGTGCCCGGCTCGCTCGGGTCGAAGTAGTCGTAGTGCGGCTTGTATTCCGTGCCCGGCTTGTAGTGGAGCACCTGCAGGCCTTCGCCGTTTTCCACTGGCCAGTTGACCAAACGGCCTATGCGGTCCTCGATCCGGCGGATCAACTCGTTCTCGCCACGTTGGAAGAACATACCGTTGCTGGTGCGGTCTGCATTGACCTCTTCACCACCCGTCTTGGTCGCCACAGTGAGCGATCGTGCGAGCCTGGGCTTTGCAAATTCAATCAGCGCGTCGCATTCTTCGTCAGCGAGCAATCCGCCAAACACGACCACGCGAGGGTTGTTCATTGCCTGCAACACGCAGACGCGACGGTCGCCGCCCTCGATATACAACGGCGATTCGCCGAGATCGGGTCCAGGGACCGCGACCGACAGCGGCAGACCCTCCGCAACGGCTTTTTCCTCGAGGTGCCCACGCAAGGACGTCTCCATGGCTTCGATGGCGACGTCCTCGTTCCAGCCGGACTGAAGCATGGACTTGAGGACCGCTTCGGCGGTGTGGCCGGCCACTGCCTGCTCGACGATCCACTGGCGCAACTGGGGCGTGATTTGCTGTGACTGTGTCGTGCTCATGGCGACAATTATGCTTTCCAACCACCCACACTGAGCCACTGGCAGGTAGCGACGGCGACCACCAGCACGCAATACGTCGCCATCTTGCCGTCGACGCCGAAATACCACAGGCCGGCCAGCAGCACGCCGATGCCTGCTACTGAATTGATAGCTGCAAACCCCCAACACGAGCGGCCCTGAAACTTCTGGGCGAGCAGTAACCGGGCAGCGAAGGCAACGCCCAGGCCCACAGCGACGGCAGGCGCCACAAAGCTCAGCAGGTGAAGAAAGAGGTCCTGGGGGTCCAAGGGAAGGCCTTGATAAATCGCAAGTGCTTGATATTCCGGCAAATTTTATAATCTCCGCATGGACTGCCCCCACGCTGTTTGCGTTTGCTGCCCCCCCGAGGGGCGCTCAGTGCCGTACGGGCGGCCTGGGGGTCACTGATGACAGTCTGGGCCCTGGGCATCAATCACACCACCGCACCGCTGGATCTGCGCGGCCGGTTCGCCTTCGCGCTCGACCAGGTTGAGCCGACGCTGCATGCCCTGCGGGATTCGCTGACGCGACGGCCGGAAGCTGCCCTCCTCTCCACTTGCAACCGCACCGAGATCTACTGCGCGGGAGAAAGCGGCGACATCGACCCGACGCTCGAATGGTTGGCCCGCTCGGGCGGGGTGACCACGACCCTGCTGCGTTCGCACGCGTACACGCTTCAAGACGCGCATGTCGCCCGCCATGCCTTTCGGGTGGCCAGTGGCCTGGACTCGATGGTGCTGGGCGAACCGCAGATCCTGGGCCAGATGAAGGATGCGGTGCGCATGGCCGACCAGGCGGGCGCGCTCGGCACGACACTTAACCAACTGTTTCAGCGCTCGTTTGCCGTGGCCAAGGAAGTGCGCACGTCAACCGAGATCGGCGCCCATTCGATCAGCATGGCGGCGGCGGCCGTGCGGCTGGCCGGGCAACTGTTTGAAGACCTGCGCAAGGTGCGCGTGCTGTTCGTCGGCGCAGGCGACATGATCGAGCTGGCCGCGACTCATTTTGCCGCGCGCAACCCGAAGGGCATTGCCATCGCCAACCGGACGCTAGAGCGCGGCGAACGGCTCGCCACCCGCTTCGGCGGTCAGGTGATGCGGTTGGCCGACCTGCCGGCGCGGCTGCATGAATTCGACGTGGTGGTCAGCTGCACCGCGAGCACCCTGCCGATCATCGGCCTGGGTGCCGTGGAGCGCGCACTCAAGGCGCGCAAGCACCGCCCGATGTTCATGGTCGACCTGGCTGTGCCGCGCGACATCGAACCCGAAGTCAAAGCGCTGGAGGACGTGTACCTGTATACCGTCGATGACCTGGCGGGCGTGGTGCAGAGCGGGCAGGCCAATCGCCAGGCTGCTGTGGCCCAGGCCGAGGCGATCATCGACGCCGGCGTGCAGAGCTTTTTGCACTGGATGGACCAGCGCGGCTCCGTCCCCCTTATCTTGCAGCTGAACGCGCAGGCCGATGAGTGGCGCGCTGCGGAACTCGCTCGCGCGCGCAAGATGCTCGCCAAGGGCGAAAACGTGGACGCGGTGCTGGAAGCGCTCTCCAAGGGCTTGACCCAAAAGATGTTGCACGGCGCGATGGCCGAACTCCACGCGGGCGACACGGCTGCGCGCGAGCGCGCCAGCACCGCGATCCAGCATTTCTTCCTGCGCAAAGAGCGTTAGCGGCGCTGTCCGTGTTGCCTGTCATGCCGCGCTTGATCCGACATCCGGGCGCCCCCGCGAGGCCGCAATGACTCTCCCTTCGGACCCATGAAAACATTCCTCCGCCAGCAACTCGAACGCTATCCCGTCCGCCTCCAGGAGCTAAATTTCTTTCTCCAGCAGCCCGAGGTGGTGCAGGATATGGAGCGCTACCGAGCGCTCACGCGCGAGCATGCGGAGGTGAGCGAGGTGGCGGACCTCTTCCAGCGCTTCCTGCAATGCGAGAGCGACCTTGCGCAGGCGCGCGAAATGCTCGATGACCCCGAGATGGTTCAGATGGCCCAAGACGAAATCGCGAGCATCGAGACACAGGTGCCAGCGCTCGAAGACCAACTGCAGCGGCTCCTGCTTCCGAAAGATCCGGACGACGTGCGCAACACGTTTCTGGAAATCCGCGCCGGCACGGGCGGTGACGAGTCTGCCCTCTTCGCCGGCGACCTGCTGCGCATGTATACGCGCTATGCGGAACGGCAAGGCTGGCGTTGCGAGATTGTCAGTGAAAGCGAAGGCGAAGTCGGCGGCTTCAAGGAAGTGGTGATCCGCCTCGTCGGTGAGAGTCGCGGCGCTGGCGCCGCTCTCGGTCCCTTCGGCAAACTGAAGTTCGAAAGTGGTGGCCACCGCGTGCAGCGCGTGCCGACGACCGAAACGCAGGGCCGCATTCACACCAGCGCCTGCACCGTGGCCGCCCTGGCGGAGCCTGACGAGGCGCAAGCCGTGCAGATCAACCCCGCGGACCTGCGCATCGACACCTACCGCGCCAGTGGTGTTGGCGACCAGCACATCAACAAGACTGACTCGGCGGTGCGCATCACCCACCTGCCGACCGGCATCGTGGCCGAGTGCCAGGAGGGCCGCAGCCA
>JBKJTX010000435.1:0-5454 GCA_046590315.1 Ramlibacter sp.
CGCATGCTGGCCTTCACGGCGGCCTTGCGCAGCGGTCAGCATGCGGTCAATCGGCAGGCGCGCACGTTCGATAAGGGCGGGGTTCACATGCACTTCGTTGATGCCATGCTCCAGCACCATGGCCACACCGGCCAAGCCGTTCATGGCCATCCAGGGGCAATGGGCGCAGCTCTTGCAGGTGGCGCTGTTGCCGGCCGTGGGCGCCTCGATGAACACCTTGCCGGGATTGAGCGTGCGCAGCTTGTGCATCATCCCGTTGTCGGTGGCGACGATGAACTCCTTGGCGTCCATGTCGCGCGCGGCCTTCAGGATGCCCGACGTCGAACCGACCGCGTCGGCCAGCGCGACAACATCCGCCGGCGACTCCGGATGCACCAGCACCTTGGCCTTTGGATACTGGCGCTTCAGATCTTCCAGCTCGAAAGCCTTGAACTCGTCGTGCACGATGCAAGAGCCGTTCCACAGCACCATGTCGGCGCCGGTTTCGCGCTGAATGTAGGACCCCAGGTGTTTATCGGGCGCCCACAGGATCTTGTGGCCCTTCTCGCTCAACGTGCGCACGATGTCCACCGCGCAACTCGAGGTCACCAACCAATCGGAACGCGCTTTGACCGCCGCGCTGGTGTTTGCGTAAACCACCACGGTGCGATCCGGGTGCTGATCGCAGAACGCCGAGAACTCGTCGGCGGGGCAGCCCAGATCGAGTGAGCAGGTCGCATCGAGGTCGGGCATGAGCACGCGCTTGTGCGGCGACAGGATCTTGGAGGTCTCGCCCATGAAGCGCACACCGGAGACGGCGAGCGTTTGCGCCGGGTGGTCGCGCCCGAAGCGCGCCATCTCGAGCGAGTCACTGACAATGCCGCCGGTCTCTTCGGCGAGATCCTGCAGATCGGGGTGCACGTAGTAGTGCGACACCATCACGGCGTTGCGCTCTTTGAGCAGGCGGCGAATTCTCTCTTTCAGGGCGGCGCGCTCGTCCGGCGACGGCTCGGCGGGCAGGCGGGCCCAAGCATGCTTGGTGTCGCAGGTGTTGCCCGCGTCACTGGGCTTCGGATGCTCGTACTCAACGTCGAAGATGGGGATCACTGCAGACATCAGATTTCTTTCAGGCGCATCGAAAAATCCGTGGCCTTCACGTCCTTGGTCAATGCGCCGATCGAGATGCGATCGACGCCCGTCTCGGCAAGGGCCCGCACGCTGTCCAGCGTCACGCCGCCGGAGATTTCCAGAATCGCGCGACCATTGTTGATTCGCACCGCCTCGCGCAACGTTGGCATGTCCATGTTGTCGAGCAAGACCATGGTGGCGCCGGCGTCAAGTGCTTCGCGAAGTTGAACCAGCGTCTCCACTTCGATTTCGATGAAATCGGCACTGGCCGCGACGCGCTTGGCCGCCTGGAGCACCTGCGTCACGCCGCCGGCGGCAGCAATGTGGTTTTCCTTGATGAGGACGGCGTCGTAGAGGCCCATCCGGTGGTTGGTGCCGCCACCCATGCGCACCGCATATTTCTGCGCCAGCCGCAATCCCGGCAGCGTCTTGCGCGTGTCGACAATCCGCGCACGCGTGCCACGCACGGCCTCGACGTAAATGGCGGTCTTGGTCGCCACGGCACTCAGCAATTGCAGGAAATTGAGGACGGTACGCTCGGCCGTTAGCAAACCGCGGGCCGACCCTTCGATCTCCAGCACGACCTGGTCGGCGACGCAGCGCGAACCCTCGGATACCAGCCAGTGGACTTTTGCAATGGGTTCGACCTGGCGTAGCGCGGCCTCGACCCAAGGCGCGCCGCAGATCACGGCCGGCTCACGCGCCAGGATCCGGGCGCGGGCACGGCGCTCCGGCCCGACCAGGCCCGCTGTCAGGTCACCGTCTCCGACGTCCTCGGCCAATGCCCGCCTGGCATCCACGCCAGCTTGCGCCTCAACCTCTGCCTGAGCTTGTGCCACCGTTTCACTCATTCGCAAGAGCATAGCGGATCGATGACGCCCTGCACGGAACACGGCCTACTGTGACTGGCAGCAGCCTGCGCAACAATCAATGCATGAATGCCGCCTATGCCGCCAGCGAGCCCGCTCGTGCCGAAGTCGATGCACTGCCCGGGCCTACGCTGCTCGAATTCGGAACACCGTGGTGCGGCTGGTGTCGTGCCGCGCAGCCGCACATCGCCGCGGCGTTGCAAGCAAATCCCGAGGTGCACCACCTGAAAGTGGAAGATGGTAGTGGCCGCCGGCTGGGCCGATCGTTCAGCGTGAAGTTATGGCCGACCTTGATCTTCCTGAACGATGGTCGGGAGGTCGCGCGGCTGGTGCGCCCTCAGCAGGCAGACGAAATTGTTCGGGCCCTGGCAACAATCAACCCAACCTGAGCCCGGCCACCCGGCCTACGCTATTCGTGCGTGGCTTCGCGCGACATCAGATCAACCACGACCTCGCGCGGCTGCGCGTCACCCGCCAGCAGCCGCACCACCGCCTGAACGATCGGCATCTCGACCCCGACCACGCGAGCGCGGTCGGCAATGGCGCGAGCGCAATGGACCCCTTCAGCCACGTGTCCCAGCGACTCCAATGTTTCGGCCAGGTTCTTGCCCTCTGCCAGCAACAGCCCCACCCGCCGATTGCGGCTCAGGTCACCGGTCGCCGTGAGAACGAGGTCGCCCAGGCCCGATAGGCCCATGAAGGTTTCGCCCCGCGCGCCCAGAGCGACGCCCAGGCGAGTCATCTCCGCCAGCCCGCGGGTGATGAGCGCTGCCCGGGCATTGGCGCCCAAGTTCAGGCCGTCGCACAGCCCGGCGGCGATGGACAGCACGTTTTTCACCGCCCCGCCCACTTCGACGCCTGTCAGATCATCGTTTGCGTACACCCGCAGGTTCGCACCGTGGAAGGCGGCCACGACCGCGTCACGCACGTCGGCGTGCTCGCTCGCGGCTACCAGCGCGGTCGGCTGGCCACGCGCGACCTCCTGGGCAAAGCTCGGTCCGCTCAGCACCCCGGCCGCAAGGCGCGGGGCCGCTTGCGCCTTGATTTCGTGACCGAGCAGGCCGGAGGGCTCCAGGCCCTTGCACAGCCAGGCGACCGGTCCCGCGTAGTTGCGCAGTTCAGCCAGCGCTTCACGCAAACCGGCAATGGGCGTGGCGACGATGGCGAGTTCGCTGGCCGACGCAAGGTCGGAGATGCTGCTGTCGCGCCCGGTGCGCACTTCAACCGTACCCGGCAGCCCGATGCCCGGCAGGTAGCGCAGGTTTTCGCGCTGAACCCGCATGGCCTCGGCTTGCGCAGCGTCGCGCGCCCAAAGTACGACTTCATGGCGCTGCGCCGCAATCACGGAAAGCGCTGTGCCCCAGGCACCCGCGCCGAAGATCGCAATCTTCATGGCGGAGGCCCCGAGTGACGGCGCCTGCTCTCAGGCCGTCGCAATGATGGGCGACGGCTCGGGCGCCCGTTGCAGTTCGGCTTGCTGCTGCTCGTACATCGCCTGAAAGTTGATCTCGGCCAAGTGCACGGGCGGGAAGCCGGCGCGGGTCACGATATCGGCGACGTTGCCGCGCAGGTACGGGTACACGATCTGCGGGCACGCAATGCCCATGATGGGGCTCATCTGTTCGGGCGGAAGATTGCGGATCTCGAAAATACCGGCCTGCTTGGCTTCGACCAGAAAGACGGTTTTGTCTTTGATCTTGGTGGTGACGGTGGCCGTCACGCACACCTCATACACGCCGTCCGCGGCTTGCAAGGCCTCGACGCCAAGCTGGATATCCACCGACGGCTGCTCCTGCTCCAGGAGGATGGCGGGGGAATTGGGTTGCTCCAGCGATGCTTCCTTGAGGTAGACGCGCTGGATCTGGAATACGGGTTCTTGCTGTTCGGCCATGGCTTTGCTTTCTGTGAACCCGTAATTATCTCAGGACACGGCGGATGGCTTCGCGGGTCCCAATGACGTCGCGGCTGTACGGAAGCTTTACAAGGGGACGAGCTCGAGATGGTCGCCGACAACACGCATGAGCGGAGTGGTAGGGGCGCCTAGCTGTGTGCCAGTCGATACGCCGTAGGACTCCCGCTCGACGCTCACATATCCGGATGGGCGGTCGATGCGGCTCACAAGTGTCGCCTTGGCATAGCCGCCCTTGGTTGGAGTGAGGCGGCCCCCAGGCGGGACCATGAAGAAAGACATTTGAACCAGCTGGCCGTAACACTCATCGCCGGGACAGCCCGTAATTTTGAAGTAAACCGTGTCTCCGTCCCAACCCATCACCCATGGACTGAAAGCGCGGCGGTGGACCTCGGGGGCAGGCAGCTCGCCACGATAAACAAGCGTTCGAGTGGGGAGGTCGACGACGTAGAACTCAGCGCGTTGCGTGAGATAGCGCGGCACGCCTCCGTCCGGAAACGCAGCAAGGCCTGTCGCAACTCCATACCGCTCGTACTTGACGGCCACCGCGACCTGAGTGCCGTCCGGTTTGAGCGCGACGTTCTGGACGTCTACGTGGTCTTCCGGTGGTCCGTAGGTGCACGCGGCCAACGAGGCAGCAATCAGAAGTAGGGTCGCGGCGCAGCGCGTCATCCCTCTGCCAGCAGTGGCACCAGACCGCCGCGGCTGTCGAGCGCGACCAGCTCGTCGCAGCCGCCCACGTGCGTGTCGCCGATGAAGATCTGCGGCACCGTGCGGCGGCCGGTGATCTGCATCATCTTCATGCGCTCCTCCGGATGCATGTCGACTCGCACTTCCTCGATCTGGTTTACCCCCTTGGCCTGGAGGATCTGCTTGGCCCGGATGCAATAGGGACAAAGGGCTGTGGTGTACATCTTGACGGGCTGCATGGCTTAAAGGGAGAACTGGGTTGCGGGTCAGGCCCGAATGACAACATTCAGGCTTTCTCGATCGGAAGGTTAGCTTCTTTCCAGGCTTTCAGCCCGCCGGTCAGCACTTGGGCCTTCTCGTAGCCCAGCTTCTTGGCCACGCCCAGCGCGCGATTGGCTCGAGCGCCGGTCGCGCACACCAAAATGAGTGGCAGGCTTTTGTTCTTGACGACTTCCGGCAGCCGCTGCTCCAGTTGACCGAACGGCACGCTTTTCGCGCCGCCCACGTGCGCAGCCGTGAACTCCTCGGTTTCGCTCACGTCCACCACCACAGCGCGCTCACGGTTGATGAGTTGCACCGCCAGGGGGGTAGACAAGCCGCCTGCGGTCGCGCCCTGGATGGCGGGCCACAGCAGCATTGCCCCGGCGGCCACGGCCACCGAAACCAGCATCCAGTTGTCGATAATGAATTGAATGAATCTCACGTCTTTCCTTTGAGGCAACCCGCGATTCTAAAATGCCGGGTCCCCTCCATGCATCCAAGGCCCCTGCCCCATGTACAAACTCGTCCTGATCCGCCACGGCGAATCGACCTGGAATCTCGAGAACCGCTTCACCGGCTGGACCGACGTGCCGCTCACCGCCACGGGCATCGAACAGG
>JBKJTX010000048.1:0-3890 GCA_046590315.1 Ramlibacter sp.
GTCTGGACGTCTTTGGTCTTCTCGTTGGTCAGCGTGACCGTGACGCCGGGCATCAGTACGGCCTTGCTGCGCAGCAGATGGGCCAGCTCGGCCATCGGCAGCGCGCTGGTTTCAAAGTACCTGTCGTCGGGCCAGACGCGCACGCTGGTACCTTGCTTGCGGTCGCCCTCGCCTGTCTTGCGCAGTTCGAGTGGTTCAGTGACGTCGCCGCCTTCAAACACCAGCCGGGCCACGGTACCGTCGCGGTAGGACGTGGCTTCCAGCCGCTTGGCCAGCGCATTGGTCACCGACACGCCGACGCCGTGCAGGCCGCCGGAAAAGCTGTAGGCGCCGCCCTTGCCCTTGTCGAATTTGCCACCGGCGTGCAGGCGGGTATAGACCAGCTCGATCACCGGCGCCTTCTCTTCAGGGTGCAGGCCGAACGGGATGCCGCGGCCGTCATCTTCGATGCTCACGGAACCGTCGGCATGCAGCGTGGTCTTGATGCGCTTACCGTAGCCGCCCAGGGATTCGTCGGCCGCGTTGTCGAGCACTTCCTGAATGACGTGCAGCGGATTGTCGGTGCGCGTGTACATGCCCGGACGCTGCTTGACGGGCTCCAGACCCTTGAGCACGCGGATCGAACTCTCGGAATAGTCGGACGGAAGTTTGGTCGCCATGGGAGGGGCATTGTAGTCGGGCTGGACCTTGGAGCTGGATGGGCATACAGATCGCCTCCTGTTTTAATCAGCCGATGCATATCACTGTCATCACCGGCGCCTCCGACGGGATAGGCGCGGAAATGGCGCGCCAGCTGGCGCAGACGAAGGGCGCCACAGCCGGGCTGGTGCTGGCGGCGCGCAGCCACGACAAGCTGGCGGCGGTCGCGGCGCAGTGCGAAGCGCTGGGCGCCCAGACGCTCGTCGTCGCCACCAACGTCGCAGAAGAACCCGCCTGCCGCGCGCTGATCGCGCAAGCGGTGGAAAAGTTCGGCCGTATCGATGCTCTGATCAACAACGCCGGCGTCTCCGCCCACGCTCTGTTCAGCGACGTGAAAGCGCAGGACCTGCACTGGTACGAGAAACTCATGAAGATCAATCTGTGGGGCGCCGTGTGGTGCACGCATGCGGCGCTGCCCCACTTGAAGGAAAGCAAGGGCTGCGTCGTCGCCGTGTCATCGCTCGCCGGGCTTTTTGGTGTGCCGGGGCGAACGGCTTACAGCGCCACCAAATTCGCGATGACGGGATTTTTCGAGGCGCTGCGAATCGAGCTCAAGCCGGCCGGTGTCAGCGTCACCACGGCTTTCCCCGGCGTGGTGGCCACCAACATCCGCCTCCGCGGGTACAACGCCCAAGGTGAGGCAGCGGGCGCGAGTGGCTTGAAAGAAGACAGTGCGATGAGCGTGGAGGAATGCGCGCGGCTCATCCTGGAGGGCATGCGACGGCGCCAACGCGAGGTCGTCATGACGAGCAACGGCAAGCTCGGCCGCTTCATGAAGCTCTTGGCGCCCGGCATGCTGGAGCGGCGCGTGATGGGCGCGCTCAAGGACGAAGTCAGACCGCGTTAGGTCCAAACGATGCACGGCACCGAAGCAGTCTCCCCGTGGGTGCAGCGCTGGGCGCATCTCGTGCCGACCGGCGGCGCCGTGCTGGACGTCGCATGCGGGTTCGGGCGGCATATGCGCTGGTTCGCAGGCCGGGGGCACCGCGTCGTTGGCGTAGACCGCGCGCAGGAAGCCATCGATTCTCTTCAGGACGTGGGCGAAGCCGTGTGGGCCGACATCGAAAGTGGGCCATGGCCCTTTGCCGGCCGCAGCTTTTCGGGCGTGGTCGTCACCAACTATCTGTGGCGCCCCCTGTTGCCGGCGATCCTGCAAAGCGTCGCGCCCGGCGGCGTCCTCATCTACGAAACCTTCGCGGCAGGCAATGAAACCGTCGGCAAGCCCTCGCGGCCGGACTTCCTGTTGCAGCCCGGCGAATTGCTGACTGCTTGTGCCGGTCTGCGCGTGGTGGCGTTCGAAGACGGCTTCCAGGGCGAGCCCGACCGGTTCATCCAGCGCATCGCCGCCGTGTGCCCTCTGACCGGCCCAGGCCCGGCACGCTACCCGCTCGCCGTCACTCGTTAGAATCACCGTTTCCGGACAAATCTTTCGACATGACACCGATTACAGGCAGCATCGTGGCCCTCGTGACCCCGATGCATGAAGACGGCAGCGTGGACTACCCCGTCCTGCGCAAGCTGATCGACTGGCACATCGCCGAAGGCACGAGTTGCATCGGCGTGGTCGGCACCACCGGCGAGTCGCCGACGGTCGATGTCCAGGAGCACCACGAGATCATCCGCGTCGCCGTCGAGCAAGTCGCCGGCCGCGTGCCGGTCATGGCCGGCTGCGGCGCCAACTCGACGGCCGAGGCGATCGAGCACGCCAAGTTCGCGCGCAGCATCGGCGCCGATTGCCAGTTGCAGGTCGTGCCGTACTACAACAAGCCCACGCAGGAAGGGCAGTTCCAGCACTTCAAGGCCATTGCCGAAGCCGTCGGCGACCTGCCCACCATCCTGTACAACGTGCCCGGCCGTACCGTCGCCGATATGCTGCATGACACCGTGCTGCGGTTGGCCGAGGTGCCGGGCATTGTCGGAATCAAGGAAGCCACCGGCAATATCGAGCGCGCGCAGTGGCTGATTCGCGATGTGCCCAAGGGCTTTGCCGTCTATTCGGGCGACGATCCCACCGCAGTTGCGCTGATGCTGTGCGGCGGCCAGGGCAACGTCAGCGTGACCGCCAATATCGCCCCGCGCCTGATGCACCAGCTTTGCGTCGCGGCGATGGCCGGCGATACGCGCACGGCCATGGATATCCAATACAAACTGATGCCGCTGCACCGCAACCTGTTCGTCGAGGCCAACCCGATTCCGCTCAAGTGGGCGATGGCACGAATGGGCTTGTGCGGTGGCGCATTGCGCCTGCCGATGACGCCGTTGTCGGCGGCCAACGAAACTGTGGTTGAAGCCGCGTTACGCGTTAGCGGTTTGTTGCCCTCGAATTCCTAGAGAAAAATCCTGAAGGGGATGATGTGAAGCTTTCTGCAAATACTGTCGTGCTGGCCTTGTGCGCCACCTTCTCGCTCTCGTCCTGCTCCATCCTGGAGGGCGACAAGATCGACTACAAGAGCGCGGGCAAGGGTGTGTCGCTCGAAGTGCCGCCGGACCTTTCCCAGCTTTCACGCGATTCGCGCTACACGGTTCCGGGCGGTCCTGTCACGGCGAGCAGCTTTCAGGTAGGCCAGGCCGCGCCCAGCATGCCGATTGCGGCGAACACGCTCGGTGATGTGCGGGTGGAACGCACGGGCCAACAGCGCTGGCTGGTCGTGAACCGCTCGGCCGACCAGCTGTGGAGCCCGGTGCGCGACTTCTGGCAGGAGAGCGGCTTCCTGCTCACCGTCGACCAGGCCAACCTGGGGATCATGGAAACCGACTGGGCCGAGAATCGCGCCAAGATTCCGCAGGACTTCATCCGCAACGCCATCGGCAAGGTGCTCGACTCGCTGTACTCGACCTCCGAGCGCGATCGCTTTCGCACGCGGCTGGAGCGCACGGCCAATGGCGGCACCGAGATCTACATCAGCCACCGCGGCATGATCGAGGTCTACAACAACAACCAGAAAGACCAGACCGTCTGGCAGCCGCGCCCGAGCGACCCCGAACTCGAAGCCGAGTTTCTGCGCCGCCTGATGGTCAAGCTGGGCGTACCGCAAGAGCAGGCAAAAGTAGCCGCGGCCACCGGCGTCGCCAAGCCGACGTCGCGCGTTGCTGCTGTCGGCGGCACACCGGTGGTGCAGCTGGACGAAGGTTTCGACCGCGCCTGGCGCCGCGTCGGCCTGAGCCTGGACCGCACCGGCTTCACCGTCGAG
>JBKJTX010000191.1:0-5220 GCA_046590315.1 Ramlibacter sp.
CTCCGGCGGCATCGAGCGCGTGCTGGTTTGATGCGGCAACCGGACTGCTCCTTGTGCGACGGCGCCGGTGGGCCGGTGGTGTTCCAAGGCGCCCGATTCCGGCTGGTGCGCGCAGAAGAACCAGGGTTCCCGGCCTTCTACCGATTGGTTTGGACCGACCACGTCCCCGAGTTGTCCGACCTGTCCGTTGCTGACCGGCAACTTTGCATGGAAGGCGTGGTCGCGGTGGAAAAGGTGCTGCGTTCGCATTTGCGGCCCACCAAAGTCAATGTAGCCAGCCTGGGCAATGTGGTTGCGCACCTGCATTGGCATGTGATCGCCCGCTTCGACTGGGACAGTCACTTTCCGGCGCCCGTGTGGGCTCCAGCGCAGCGGCCGGCGCCGGCCGCTGCCCTTGCAGCAATTGACGCGGCCCGTCCCGCCCTTGAAGCTGCGCTTTCCGCCGCACTCGCGGGTGGGCTCGGAAATTGCAGCGAACTGTGAGCTCTGAGCCATGTCCCCTGGCAGCTTCGGCAAGCGCGCCTAGGTAGCTCTGCCACAACCGTGTATAACGGGTGTGAAGAAGTATGCAGAGGAAAAAATGGTGTCCGGAGGTATAGCCATGTGGTCCCGTCCGAAAAGATTGCCCTTGGCTCACGTTGCATGGGGGTTGTGCCTGTTGCTGGCCGCCGCTGGTGCATCGGGCCAGCAAGCCGGAGAAGTCGAGTTCTCGCGCGGCGTCGGTTTTGCGCAGACGGCAGGCCAAACGCCCCGTACGTTGGGCAAGGGTCTGCCCCTGCGCGAGGGCGACCGCCTCACGACTGCTGACGGCGCCTTGGCGATCATCAAGCTGGACGACGGCACGCGGATGACGGTGCGCCCGAATTCAGAGCTGGTACTGCAGCAGTACCGCTTCAAGGAAAACGCGCCCGACAACAGCATGCTGATGCAGCTCGTGCGCGGTGGCTTCCGGGCCGTGACCGGCCTTATTTCCAAAAACGCGCCGAACGCCGCGCGGATTCAGACCCATACGGCGACCATCGGGATACGGGGCACCGACTTCGACGCCCGCATCTGCAACCGCGACTGCGGTGTGGAGTCGGCGCGTATTACCGCCGCGCCACGGCCCAATGCCATTCAGGCAAGCGCCAAGATCGTCACGTCCCAGGGCGAAGTGAACGCTGTGAGTGCGACCGGACAGCGGCGCCGGATTGTCGACGGGGGCGGCGTATATCCCGGCGACGTGGTCGAGACCGGAGGCGCTACGCAGGCTGTGCTGGCGTTCCGCGACGACACCCGCATCACCCTGGGGTCCGGAACGCGCTTCCGGGTAGACAACTTCGTCTATGACGAGAAAAACGCCCGTGAAGGCCGCTTCCTGGCCTCCGTTTTGCGGGGTTCGGTGCGGGCGTTGACCGGTCTCATCGCCAAGGCCAACACCCGCAATGTGGGGTTCTCCACCGCGACCGCCACCATCGGCATCCGCGGCACCGGCTTCGACATCGTGTGCACCGGGGTTTGCGCCGGCGAGCCGGGAGACGCGAGCACCGGGCTCACGCTCTGGACCTGGCTCGGCTCCATCGACGTTACCGCAGGTCAGTCGGCCCTCCAGGTATTGCAGGCAGGTCAGGGGCTGTTTATCTCCTCTGCGGGGATCGTGCCAGTCAACCTTGCGCCCAACATGGAAGGTCCGCGACCCGACGGGGTCACCGTGCCGCCGAAGCTGTTTTCCAGTGAAATCGTTTCCGACACGGAGCAGGGCCTCTTCGTTTTCGTCCGCGACGGCCATATCGAGATCCTGACCGCAAGGGAATCGCTGCAACTCGGCAACGGCGAAGCCGGGTTTGCGGGCAATGACGGCGACGCCAAACGGCCGGTGATGATCCCGAAGTTCATCACGTTCGACCCGGTGCCGATGCCCAACGCGAAAAACCCCATGCTGGTGGGCGTGTTGGCCGAGTCGGGCATCAAGCCGAACAATCAGTGCAGATAGGGCGTGAGCATGACGAGGGGCGGGAACAATATGGTCAACGGGTTTAGTGCGTCGCTCGTGAGCAAGGGCGGACGCGGCGCGCGCGGCTGGGTCGCTTTGACAGCCATTGCCGGCGCGTCTGCGGCACTGGCTCAGGCGCCGGCCGCCGCGCCTTCTGCGGCTCGACCGGCGACGCCAGCCATGGCCGTGCCTACCCCGTCCCCGGTCTTTCCGATCAGGGGCTTCAAGGTCATCGGCGACAACCCGCTAGGCGATGGCGAGACTGCGCGAGCGCTCGCGCCCTTTCTGCGCGCCGATGCCACCATCGAGACCCTGCAAAAGGCCACCGCCGCGTTAGAAGCCGCTTTGCGCGAAAAAGGCTTCGGTTTGCACCGCGTGGCGCTGCCGCCCCAGGAGGTTGGCGATACGGTCACGCTCAGCATCGTGAAGTTCAGCGTGTCCAAGGTGCATATCGCGGGGCGCAACATCTATGACGAGGGCAACATCCGCCGCACGCTTCCGGAGTTGCGAGAGGGCCAGAGTCCGAACTTCCGGCAACTGGCCATCCAGACAGCCATCGCGAACGAAAACCCGAACAAGCAGATCCAGGTCGGGCTGCGCGAAGCAGACGAGCCGGACAAGATCGATGCCACCATCACGGTCAAGGAACACCGGCCCTGGAATTTCGGGCTGAGCCTGTCCAACGGCGGCTCGGAGTCGTCTGGGCGCGACCGCTTCACCATTTCTGGCGGGCACACCAACCTGTTTAATCGGGACCACCAGTTCGTTGGCGCCTACACCACTTCCCTGCAGCGGCCGAGCGACGTGAAGCAGCTCGGCCTGTCGTACAAGGTA
Source organism: Ramlibacter sp. (assembly GCA_046590315.1). Classification (GTDB taxonomy): domain Bacteria; phylum Pseudomonadota; class Gammaproteobacteria; order Burkholderiales; family Burkholderiaceae_C; genus Ramlibacter. Next base: position 2,807 of record JBKJTX010000191.1, read on the forward strand.
CCGCTGTACGCCCAGGGAGGCGTTGTGGGCGTGGTTTACACGCGCTCCGATGTTGTCGGTAATTTCGGCACGTTCACGAGCACCGGCGCGGGCCAAACACTTGGCGTCAACTACACGCTGTACCTCCCGCCCCAAGGCGGGCGCCGCAGCTATGTCACCCTGGGCCTGGACGACAAGGTGTTTGACGCCACCGCGATCAGTGGCGTCGTGGTGGGTGTTGATCGCCGCAGCCGCCCCATCACGTTCGGGTACCTCGCGCGTACCGAGTCGGACGCTTCGGTGCGCAGCTATCACGTCGACTTCGCCATCAACACGGGCACCGGGCGGGGCAACGATCTGGCTTCTTACCAGAACGAAGACCCGCGCATTACCACCCTTCACTGGAAGGCCTTGCGCGGGGGCGCGAACTATTCGGCGCCGTTCGCAACAACGTGGCTTTGGACGGCCCGCGCGGCGTTCCAGTACAGCCCCGATGTTCTTATCACCGGCGAGCAGTTCGGGCTCGGCGGCGTGGGCTCCATCCGGGGAACTTCGATCGACCGCCCCATCACCGGGGACAGAGGCATCGCGGGTACGCTCGAACTGACCACGCCGGAGCTGGTGACGGGGCTGCGATTCCTCGGCTTTATCGATGCGGGCTGGCTCGGCAACAACAAGGGCAATGGGACAACGAAGCTCTCCAGCGACCATCTGGCCAGCGTTGGCCTGGGCTTGCGCTACACACATGAGCCCTATGCCGTGTCGGCGGACTATGGACGTCTGGTCACCGGCAGTCGCGTGCCGCTCACGGCGAACTCGGCTTCGCCGCAGCGCGGCGACGACCGCTTCTACATCAACCTGTCCGTTCGCTTCTGAAGCTTCCCTGGGGCGTGGAATAAGATCCACCCATGGCAGGCCTTGCATCCGATACCCCCACTCCGCGCGAGCTGACTGTGCACGGACAGTCCCGCGTGCTCGAGGTCGCGTTTTCGGACGGCGCGCATTTCCGGATCCCTTTCGAGCTGATGCGCATCTATTCGCCTTCCGCAGAAGTCAAGGGCCACGGGCCCGGGCAGGAGGTGTTGCAGACGGGCAAGCGCGAAGTGGGTCTGCAAGGGTTGGAGCCGGTCGGCAACTACGCGGTGCAGCCAACCTTTTCCGATGGGCACGACACCGGCATCTTCTCGTGGGACTACCTCTACTTTCTCGGCTCGCAGCAGGCACAGCTGTGGGCCGACTATGAGCGCCGCCTGCAAGACGCGGGCGTCGAGCGCGATGCACCGATGCCGGCCAAGGGCGGGCACGCGTGCGGCCATTGAAGTTGCGCTGAATGCCCTCCATATGCGCAGGGTTGGCCCCGCGCCGTGCCCGATTGCCCTAGCATTCCTCCTATGAAACGAGCGAAGTCCGAGCGATGAGCAGCACCCACTTCGGCTATGAAGCCGTGGACGAGCACGAGAAGGCACGCCGTGTGCGCGGCGTGTTCGACTCAGTTGCGCCTCGGTACGATCTGATGAATGACCTCATGTCCATGGGGCTGCATCGCGCGTGGAAAGCCTACACGGTGCTGGTCGCGAACCCTCAGCCGGGCTGGCAGGTGCTCGACATTGCCGGCGGTACCGGCGACCTGGCGCTGGCTTTCGCGAAAAAGGTGGGGCCCTGCGGGCAAGTGGTGCATACCGACATCAACGAGGCGATGCTGCGGACCGGCCGGGATCGCCTGCTCGACGCCGGCGTGGCGTTGTCCACGCTGGTGTGCGACGCCGAGCGGCTGCCATTCGCGGATGGCGCTTTCAACCTCGTCAGTGTGGCCTTTGGCCTGCGCAACATGACACACAAAGAAGCCGCACTCGCCGAGATGAACCGCGTGCTGAAGCCGGGCGGAAAGCTCCTGGTGCTGGAATTTTCCAAAGTTGCGAAACCACTGGCGAGGGTCTACGATTGGTACTCTTTCAAGGTGCTGCCGCAACTCGGCCGTATGGTGGCGGGCGATGAGAGCAGCTACCGTTACCTGGCCGAATCCATCCGGATGCACCCCGGCCAGGAGGCACTGAAGGCCCTGATGAAAACATCGGGCTTCGGCCATGTGGACTATCACAATCTCACAGGCGGCGTGGTCGCCCTGCATGTGGGAATCAAATGTTGAAACGTGTTTTACCCCAGGAGGCGCTATGAAAATCTGGTCTTTGGTCCTCGTGGCCGCGCTGGCGCTGGCCAGCGTCCAAGCCGATGCCGCGAAGCGCCTTGGCGGCGGCGGTTCGGTTGGCAAACAGTCGGGGAACGTGACTCAGCGCGAGGCTGCACGTCCCGGTGCACCGGCGCAAAACCAGGCCGCGCCTGCGGCCCCTGCTGCTGCGCCGGCCGCTGCGGCTCCGCGCCGCCCTTGGGGCGCCATGCTGGGCGGCTTGGCGGCCGGTCTGGGCCTCGCGTGGCTC
>JBKJTX010000261.1:0-3377 GCA_046590315.1 Ramlibacter sp.
GCGATCGACCTGGGCGCAGTACCGGACACCGCCACAGGCTTCAAGCTTCAGGCGATGCACGTGCTGGTGCCGCCCTACGGCGGTGTCCGGTACTGCGCCCAGGTCGATCGCGATGCCGGCCCGCGCCTCGGCGTAGGTCTCGGCAAGCTGGATCACCTGCGTCTGCACAAAGCGGTTGTCGCCTTGCAGGTCGAATTCATTCAGGCCACTGATGACGTAGTAGGTGCCGCCATCGGCCAGGCCCGGGATCGGCGCCGAGCCCTGGGTGTACTTGACGGGCTGGCCGAGTTCGAAGGTCAGTCCCAGCAGCTGGAAGTCGACCCCACTGCCGCTGCCCGCGGCGTTGTCGAGCTTGATCGAGTTGGCCGCGGAGCCGTCGGCTCCGCCCTGGTCCTCCCAGGTCACCGCGCTGCCGGCAAAGGTCTTCTGGTTCATCATCATCGCCGGCACGAGCGAGGGCCCGAGCTTGACCGCCACGCCGTCGATCGCCTGTTGCTCGGTCAGGGCAAGCCTGATCAGGTTGGACTCGTCGAAGGCCGTGAGCGGGTCGTCCACCACGTTGATGACGACGTAGGGCTGGTCGTCGACGAGGCCGCCGATGCTGGTGCCGCGGCGCATGTCGTAGCTGACGCCGTCTTCGGTCACCAGGCCGTGCGGGCCGATGTTGATGGCGTTGGCGTAGGGGTCAAGGGGATTGTCGAAGTGCACGTAGCCCGGCTTCGTCGGGTCGGTCACTGTCGGGTCGATTGCGATCTTGAGCTTGGAGCCCTCGCCGACCTTCGCCTTGACATCGCCGTCGACACGGGTCTCCACGTCCGCGTTCGAGAACTCGAGCGAAAACGACAGGCCTGCCGTGCCGTCCGGATTGGTGCCGGCTTCCGACTCGGCCTCGGACTCGATCTCGCCGATGGCGATCACATTGGCCGTGTTGCCCTGGACCAAGGCACCTTGCTCGACCGTGGTCTTGGCAGTCACGGTTGCGTTGGTCACCGCCAGCGATGCCGCGAAGCCCGAGCCCGTGGCGTCTTGCTTGGTTTCGGTCTTCATCGCCGCGTTGGCACCGGCGGTCGAGATCAGCACCGCGGCCTTGCCGGCCGTCACCGACGCGTCAGTACTGAGCGTGATCGAGGCACTGGCGGTGGCCTCTGCATAGCCGATGCTCACCAGCGAGCTGCGCGCAGCACCCGACGCGTTGGCCTTGGCCGTTGCATACACGCCGATGGTACCGGCGGCTTTGATCGAGGCACCCTGATCGATGGAGATGTCGGCGGTCGACGACTTTTGCAGCAACTTGCCCGGCAAGTCGCCCAGGCCGCTGACCAGGCCGACCAGCGGCGAAATCAGCACGTTGTTGAGGAACCGATCCACGCCGAGAATGTCGGCATAGCTGCGGTCCTCGGCCTGCGCGACGAGATAGATATTTGCCGCGTCGAGGCGGGCGGCCTGCCCGATCGTGATGCTGACGTTGCGGTCGGTGACGAAGCCGACCGGCGTCGCGTTTTCCAACTCTGCGGTGCCGATGCGGCGCGCACGGAAGACGATGTCGCCGTCGGTACCGCCTGGCTGTGCAAGCGTGGACAGCGCAACCGTCGACTCGACGGTGATGTGGTCGGCGAACACCTCGAGCAGGCCACCGTCGGTGGTGACGCCGCCGCTGAAGATGACGCTGTCGATGCCCGCGTCACCGATCAGCGGCGGTGCGCCTGCGGCATTGCCGTACAGCTTCAGAAAGCCCTGGAGGCCGATGTCATTGGCGATCGTGATGCTGTCAACGCCCGCCCCGCCCGTGAGCAGGATGGACTTGACGCCGGGGAACGTGCCGGTCAGCCCGGTGCCCGTCAACGAGATCGTGACGCCGGCGGGTGAGTTGGCACCGCTCTGCGTCAGCACGAAGGTATCGGCAGCGCCATCGCCCAGAATGGTCAACAAGCCGCTGGCATCGACGCCGGCTGTCGCCGACAGCAGCAGCCGCGGCTCCATCGCCTCGAACAGCATCTTGCGCCGCGAGGGCGGGCCGTCGGCCCTTGGCTTGCTGCTGCGCTGTGCGCCCTGTTCCTGGTGGGATTGGGTGGTCTTCGACTTTTTGAACAGGCGCATCACGATCTCCGGGCAGAGCATTCAGCCGATCAGTACGCCGAGTGGAAGCCTCGGCTGATCGCCGTGATTGCCAAACGGTCCGTTTGCGCACCCACGGGACGGAATCGGTCGCCGTCGCGTGGAGTTGGGATACCGCACAAAGTGCGCGGTGCTGCGCAAACGTCTCAGCACCGGCCTGGTTTGACGCCGATCAAGGGCGGCGGCCCAACCAATGGAGCTTATGAGCGTGCGCCTCACTCTGGAACACCTAATACAGCGGGCTTACACGCCCTCCCCCTGAATCGGGGGGGGGGGGCTGGTCAGGGCCCTGCTCCCGTCAGGAAATCAGCGCTGTGTCGGCGGCAGCAGGCATGTCGGCCTCGGCCTGCAGAGTGCCAATCAGCCGGTCCTTCACAGCCTCGAAGTTGCGCATTGAGTACAGGTGCAGATAGAGCAACTCGAGTTCGTCGGTCTTCGCCATCGCGGCGAGCTGTTCGGCCGGTAGTTCACGCAGCTTGGCGCGGTTCACGGCCAGGAAACCGGTCAACGACAGCGTTGCGCCGCCAGGTGTGGTGACATTGGCCTGCATCGGCTCGAGCAGGCCGGATTCCTTCAGACGCCGCCCGAACAGCTGCGTGCGCGCAAAGTGGGCCTGGTAGCCCTTGAGAAACTCCAGCACCTGGTCGACATAGGGCGATGGCTTGCCCTCATCGGTGAACAAACGCTGTCCGCGGCCCTCGGTGTTGAGCCCCGGGTAGGCTTCGTCGACGCACAGTGTGAGCGTCTGCTGGTCTGCGCTGGCGGAAAAGACGAACGGGTAGCGTCGAAGGAAGGCCGGTACGTACTTGGCAGTCCATGCGCCGTCGGGGCCGAGGTAAAGGTTCTGGTCACCCTTCACACCGAGCACGACGGCCGGCATGACATCGTCGCCCACCGCGGTGAAAACGACAGCATATTCGGTGGCTGCGCGCAGGATTTCAACGGCCATCACCGGGACGGCGTTGATGCCCGCGCTGAACGCATAGCCGCGACCGACCTCGATCGAATGTTTGCCGTGACGCGCCGCGGAAACAGGCGCCGCAGTTTCATAAATCAACAGTTGTTTGGCCACAGGTTCTCCCAATTTGAAACCCGATGTTGACCGGCCTGGCCCTACAGGTCTACCCGGTTAACCCCCATCCGGTAGCCGCCGGCAGCCACGATGGCGACGAGCCGGGGACCGGAGGATTCGAACCAATCACCCAAGGCCAGCAGACCCGATGCGGTAGACGCGAAGATGCGAGCCTGCTGCAACAGCCGGC
>JBKJTX010000500.1:0-10387 GCA_046590315.1 Ramlibacter sp.
GCCATGGTCTGGCACACAGCGCTGAAGTTGCGCATCCGCGCGTACATGAAGGTTGCGAGCGAACCCTCGGGATGGGGACGGGACGGCTCGTCCGGCGGCTGCACAGACATGCCGAAGAGCGGCTCGAGCGGAGCCGCTTCGGTCGCCGGAAATTGGGCGTCTGGATGATCGTGTGTCTCGACGGGCATGGGGCTATGGCACGAGGCCCGACCTCAGGCGGGTTACCTCGTTTTGTCTATCTGTCTCTCGTAATTCGCTCTCGGACAACCGTTGTAGCCCACTCATCCGTGTATGTCACGCCTTGTTACAACATGTGTAGCGCAAGCGGCAATACGGCACACATGTAGGGGGTAGGTCTACATAGTTAGCGCTACAGGCTCCTACGCGGCCATGCCGCCTTCTCCGACAGGGGCGCCCCCTGTTCATGCGTTGTGATAACACCACTTCTTTCTTAAAGGGGAAACCAATGAAGATCGCAACTTTGCTCACGACTCTTGCCCTTGCCTGCGGCGGCGCTTATGCCAATACCTCTGGCACGGCCACACACTCCAATAAGCAGCAAACGACGGCAGCCGAACAGTCGGGCACCACGCACGAAGGCGTGGGCATCAAAACCAAGCGCACCTTCCACAAGATGGGAGACAAGATGCGCAGCACGGGGCACAAACTCGCCCATGCGACCCGTACCGACAAGCGCGCCGACAATGACACGCGTGCCATGGGGGCTGCAGGTTCGGACACGCAAGATGGCGCGCGCCGCCAACGCATGGACAGCGCCTACGACAGCTGGAAGAACCGGCAGCAGCGGTAAGTCGAAGAGCTGTCGCGCTGCTGTCTACTTCTTCGGCAGGGCGCTGGCGTAGGCGAGGCCATGTTGCCAGGCCTCGCTCATTGCGGCGAGCGTGTCTTTCGGGATGCGCTCGTCCGCTCGCGCTTCTGCCAGAGTTGTGTGCATGGCGGCGGCGATGCGCTCCACCACTTCTTGGGGCTTACGCAGCCTGCATATTTCGACGCCGAAGCGCAGCAATTCCTTGGTTGACGGGTAATGCCTGTCGCCATGCCGCCCACCGAAGAATTTGAGCGCCAGGGTCTGGTCCTCGCGTGGAGGGCCGCCCCATGTATCCGAATATTTGTAGATTGAGGTTGTGACTACGTCGAACATCGGCGCCAGCCGCGCATCGCCGGGATCGTCATAGAGCACTCCGAAATTCTTGAGATGCCCGTCGCCATTGCGAACCATCACCGTGAGTACCAGCTGCTCGTAGAAGCGCGAGAGGTCCGCACGCGACAGGTTGATGCGGGCCAGCGCCTCGACCACGGCCTGGTAGCTGCTCTGGTATTTGCGCTCGCCGTCGTGGATGTCGTGGATTTGCCGCCCCATGATGGCCGCAATATCTTCGAAACCCAGCCGCTTTCCATCGGGCCGCAGATCGAAACGTTCCAGCACCAGGAGGCTGCCGCTGTCCGACAGCTCGAACACCGGCACGTCGATGCCGGCGCGCCGGGCGGCCGAAAGGCAAAGGAACTCGTTCGCGGCCAAGCCTGGATACGCATCACCCGCCGCCTTCACGATCAGGTTGGGGACTGGGTAAGTCGCGCGGTCGGGCACCATGATTTTCGGCTGGATTCCAGCCAGGCCCGCTCCCGTCGACAGATAGGCGCGCACCAAGTCCTCGAAGAGCTGGGCACTCGCCGGCGCCTTCAGGATTTCTTCGCGCGCGATGAGCGGCGCTGGCTGCGGTTCGGGTGCATCTGGCAGACGAAAGCCCAACCGGCCGATCGCGTTGGTACCGATGAGCGCCAGCAGATGCATGGGCGTGAGCGCTTGCTTGGGATACTCGGCCCGCAAGCGCTGGTAGAGGTAACCCTCAGGGAGGTTCTGGTCCATGACGGGGAACAGCGCGCTGTCTTCATAGACGAGCTGTGTGGGCGGCATGAGCAAGGCCAGCGCGGGTTGGCCAGGGTCGTCACGGCGATAGCTGAAGACGTATCGCGAGCCGCGTGCCAGTTGGCCGCTGTGCTGCGCGCCGACGCTGACGTCTAGTGCGCGCACTTTTTCAGGAAGCATCGTCGCTGCCCTCATCGAATCGCCGGCGCATCTCCTCCAGTGTGGGAAGCCCGCCGGCTCGCAATTCGAAGGCCACCCCCATGGCGCGCATGATGTCCATCAGAGCGGTGACGCTCACATCCTTGCCTTGCTCCAGCCGATAAAGGATGTCTCGACTGCGCCCCGCCCGCTGCGAAACTTCCACCTGCGTCAGCTTATGCTCGCGGCGAAACCGGCGCAGCGCGGAACCCAGGTCTTTAGGGTCTTGGATAATGTCCATTATTCGAGACATTATCGTGACATTTTTGAAGAATGTCTATTTATCTAGACATTCCAGTCAGGCACCTGTCACTGCGGCTCGATCTTCGCGTCCTTGATGGCCTTGGCCCACTTGACACTTTCGAGCTTGGTGCGCTGGCCGAGGGCTTCGGGCGTGCCCGGCTCCACCGCAAAGCCAATGGCCGCGAACTTTTCCTGGATTTCCTTGCTTTGCGCCGCGGCATTGATGGCTGCATTGAGCTTGGCGATCACGTCGGGCGGCGTGCCCGCCGGCGCAAACACGGCGAAGTACGCGATCAGTTCATAGTCCTTCAGCCCCAGCGCCTCGTTCACCGTCGGCAACTCGGGAATCGCCGGGGAGCGCTTGGTCGATGTGACAGCGAGCCCGCGGATCTTCCCGCCCTTGACCTGTGGCAGCATTACCGCGAAGTCAGCGGTGAACAGCATCACTTGCCCGCCGATCAGATCGGTCATAGCTGCCGGCCCGCTCTTGTAGGGCACGCTCGTCATCTGGACGCCGGCCATGTACGCGAGCATCTCCGTGGAGACGAGCTGCGATGTGCTCGCGCTAGCGAAGGTCAAGTGGCCCGGCTTGGCTTTGGCCATGTCCACCAGTTCCCGCAGATTCTTGGCCGGCACGTCGTTGTTCACCGCGACGATGAGCGGCACTGAGCCCAGGTAGCCGACCGGGGCGAACGCGGTGTCCTGGTCGTACGGCAGCTTCTTCATGAGGCTCTTGAGCGCCGCGTTGGTGCTGTTGGTGCCGAAGAGGATGGTGTAGCCGTCCGCCGGCGACTTGGCAACCGCGTCGGCACCGAGCATGCCGTTCACGCCCGCTTTGTTCTCCACCACGATGGTTTGGCCAAGCGTCTCCGACATCTTGGTGGCAAAAGCGCGGCCGATCTGGTCCGTCGCGCTGCCGGCGGCAAACGGCACGATGGCCTTGGTCGGCTTGTTGGGGTAAGGCTGGGCAAGCGCCGCCGAACTGAAAAACACGGCTGTGGACAGCACAGCCAGCCAGCGAGTAGCACGCATGAAGGTTCTCCGGAACTGGTTATTGAGGGTCATCGAACGAGTTTAGGCCTGATCTGTCGGCAGCGTGACATCGAGAATGGCGAAGGCCAAAGTCTTGCCATGCGCATCCAGTGCCAGCGAACGCGTCACTCCGCCGCCCAGCGCATCGTGCATCACGAAGTGCACCGCGCCGAGGTGTGGCAGCAGGTAGCGCTGCACCTCGCCGCACACCACACCCTGATAGTGCCCGCTCACGACGTGCGCCGTCAGCGCGCGCTCCAGCCGCGGGTAGTCCGCAATCTCGCGGGCGATCACGCTCAAAGTCGCTCGGTTGCCTTTGTCGCCAGAACGCGCCAGTGCGATGTCGCGGACTTTCATTTCACAGCTCCAGAATGTGGCACTCGGGGTGCACGGCGCTGCGCGGAATCAGCGCCGAAGCCACCGCCACCACTTCGCGGATGGATTGGGTGACGCCACCACCACCGCCCGGCCCGTTGAGATAGAGGGCCTCCACCTCGCGACCTGCCCAGTCCGCTTCGGCACGTGTGGGCGTGCGCAGCGCAAAGCGGACGCGCACCTCGTAGGGTTCGCGATCGGCACCGAGCAACGCACCGTGCATGGCGTCGACGCCGATCAGCTCGGCGCGGTGTTCCAGGCCCCCCATGCCTGCGCGTTCCAGCCGCCGTTCGAGCACCTCCAGGGCCAGGCGCCCGCGCTCGCGCGCGCCGGGACCGGCATACGAGATCTGTCCTTCGCCGATAAAGCCCTCGCGATAGCCCAGGGTCACTTTCAATTGTTCCGGGCGCGCGTTGCCGCCCGCGCCCTCGGCGGCCACGCGGTCGGCGCCCAGTTCGGTGAAGTGAACCTGCGAAAAGTCGGCCACCACGTCAGGCTGCAGGTAGTGCGCTGGGTCTTCCAGTTCGTAGAGCAGTTGCGCTGTGCAGGTGAGCCGGTCGATGCGCCCGCCGGTGCCGGCCAGCTTGGTAAAGGTAGCCCGCCCGTCGGCTTGCACCTCCGCCATCGGAAACCCGATCTCGTCCAAGCGCGATACGTCGAAAAACCCCGGGTCTGCGATGTAGCCACCGCTGACCTGCGCGGCACACTCCAGCAGATGCCCGACCAGGGTGCCCTGCCCCATGCGCAGCCAGTCACTGCCATCCCAGCCGAAGTGATGCATGAGCGGCGCAAGAAAGAGCGCGGGGTCCGAGACCCGGCCGGTAACGATGACGTCGGCACCGGACCGCAAGGCTGGCAGAAGGGCATCTGCGCCAAGATAGGCATTGGCGGAAATGAGCCGCCCGTCGAGGCTGCGCACCGACTGCCCGCTCTCCATCAACGGCACGTCGTTGTCGCGCATCCAGCTCAGCACATCGTCGCCCGTCACCACTGCCACGCGCAACCGCGGCATTTCAAGCTCACGCGCCACGTCCAGCACCGCCTGCCCCGCAGCGAGCGGATGGGCCGCTCCCATGTTGGTGATGACCTTCACGCCCTGCCGCATGCACGTCGCCAGCACGGCATGCATGCGCTCGCGGAGCAGCGGATCGAACCCTTGCGTGGGGTCGTGCGCGCGTCGCAGCTGCGCAAGCGCGATGGTTCGCTCGGCCAGGCACTCGAACACCAACGCATCGAGCTGCCCGTGCTCGGCCAAATCGCGCGCCGGATCGATCCGGTCCCCCGAGTAGCCGGCGCCGGCGCCGATGCGAAACGGTTTCACGTCGCGGCCTTCTCCTGGCTCGCGTGATCGAGCAGCTCGACGGTGCGAGCGTCCAACACCACCCGCGCGGCTTGGACCAATTCGTCCAGCTGTTCGAGACTGCTCGCGCTGGCGATGGGCGCGCTGATGCCCGGCCGCGCCATCACCCACGCGATGCCGATGCGCGCGGGCGTGCTTCCCAGGCGCTGCGCCGCTTCGTCGAGCGCGTCGAGGATCTTCAACCCCCGCGGGTTCAGATACTTCTTGACGACGCCGCCGCCGCGCGCGCTCTTGCTTGCGTCTTCTGGCACGCGGTATTTGCCGCTTAAAAAACCGGCAGCCAGCGCATAGAAATTGATGACACCCACGCCTTCCTTGATGCACAGCGGCTGCAGTTCGTTTTCGAATACGGCCCGGTCGTGCAGGTTGTAGAGCGGCTGCAGGCTCTCGTAGCGCGGCAGGCCCAGACGCCGGCTCGTATCCAGCGCCTCGATGAGCCGCGCGGCGCTGTAGTTGGATGCGCCGATGGCGCGCACCTTGCCCTTGGCCATCAACTCCGCGAACGTTTCGAGCGTCGCCTCGAGCGGCGTGTCGGTATCGTCCTTGTGGGATTGGTAGAGATCGATGCAATCCACGTTCAGGCGCCGCAGCGAATCGTCGAGACCCTGCCGAATCCATTTGGGCGAGAGGCCGACATTGCCGTCGCCCATGTCCAACCCCACCTTGGTCGCTATCACCACTTTGTCGCGACGCGCGCCGCCACCTTGCTTCAGCCAGCGGCCGATCACCGCCTCGGACTCGCCGCCCACGTGGCCGGGAGCCCAGCGTGAATACACATCGGCGGTGTCGATGAAGTTGAAGCCGGCGTCGACCCACGCATCGAGGATCGAGAAAGACATGCGCTCATCGGCCGTCCAACCGAACACGTTGCCGCCGAGACAGATCGGCGAGACTTTGAGGGGCGAACGCCCCAAGATGCGGTGCGGAAGGGTAGCGCTCGTGTTTGCCATGCCCGCGAGTTTACGGCGGGCTCCGGACCTGCCCCTAGAAAATGCTCTCGCGGACGAACAGCACATCCCCCGGCTGAACCGGATCGGTCAGCGACGGCGTCATCTGGACGACATTGCCATCGGGGCTGGTGCGGTGCAGGCGCAGCCGGTTCTGGCTGCCGCGCGGCGTGATGCCCCCGCCCTGTGCGATGGCCTGCATCACCGTCATGCCGCGCTCGACGCGGTACGTGCCGGGACGCTGCGCTTCGCCGTAGATATAGAACGTCGGGGCCTTGGCAACATACAGCGTGTCGCCCGCAGCGACCACGATGTCCTCCGCGCTGCCCTTGCCCGCGAACAGCGCGGGAATATCGATGGCCTTGTTGAACGGTTTGCGATTGCGCGTGCCGGTGACCACCAGCACATCGTCGCCGTTGGGCGCAACGCCGCCCGCGACCGCCAGCATGTCGCTCACGCGGATGTTGGTCGTCTCCAGCGGGAAGCGCCCAGGCTTTTGCACCTGGCCCAGCACCGCGACCTGATTGCCGCGCACGTGCACCAGGTTGATGTTCACTTGCGGCGCCTTCAGGATGTTGTTCTTGCGCAGCGCTTGCGCGATCCGGGCTTCAGCATCGGGGATGCTGAGCCCTCCGATATTCACGCGCCCGACCAACGGATAGTTGACGATGCCCGACTCCGACACCCGCGCTTCCAGCGTGAGATCGGGGCTCTGGTAAACCTGCACCTTGATCTCGTCGCCCGGTCCGAGCTTGTAGTCGGACGGCTTGGCGCTGCGATCCTGCGCGAACCCAAGGACGGGCAGCAAACAGGCCAAGGCCATTAAAACTGTGCGTAGCAGTGAGCTGAACATGCTTGTATCTCCCAGTGGTTGAGCCTCGCCCATCGTCGCGCTGCGCCGTGGCCGCCGCAATGGCTCGATCGCACTAGGTGCGAGCCATTGCTCTGGCAGAATCAGCCGCTCGAGGAGTGCGGCGCGCCGCCCATGAAAATCCGATCTCTGCTCATGCTGATGGCGGCCGCGGTTCTATTACCGATGGCGCTGGCCGCCGGCGTAGCTCTGCAGCAAGTTCGCCAGGGAGCCCATGAAGCCGGGCTGCGCGGGCTGCGCGAAACAGCGCGGGCTACCTCGCTGATCGTCGACCGCGAAGTTCAGGGCTCGTTGTCGGCGTGCTCGGCAATTCGCGATCGCTCGAGCAAGGCGACCTCCAGGCTTTCTACAACAAGGCATTCGCACTTAACCAGCCTGACGTCCGGAGCTTCCTGCTCAACGAGAAGGGCGAACAGGTCCTGAACACCATTGTCCCGTTCGGCACGCCCGCGCCGCCGGCTGTTTCTTCGGAGCGCGTGCGCATCGTGAAGGAATCCGGCCGTCCTCTGGTCAGTGAGCTGATCACCGGCTCGGTGACGCGCCGAAAACTCACCACAGTCAACGTACAGGCTGCCGCCGCCGGCGGGCGCTACGTTGTGGGCCAAGCCTTTGCCGTCGAGCACTGGAAGCGCAAAGCGCTCACCGAACAGGTGCCGTCCGACTGGATAGTCGCTGTGATCGATCAGAAAGGTCGCTTCATCGCCCGCAGCCATGGGGCCGACAAGTACGTCGGGGAGCAGGCCCGACCGGAACTGGTGGCCGCCGCGGCTCGCGCCTCCAACGGGCTCATCCGTCACAACACGCTCGAGAATATCGACTCTTACGACGCTTTCACCCATTCCGCATTGACGGGGTGGACCATCGCGGTGGCCGCGCCCGCGGCTGCGATCGACGCGGCGTCGACCCAGGCGATGCATCTGGCGACCGCCGGATTGCTCGTTGCCATGGGGCTTGCCTTCGCCGTCGCGGCCCTGTTGGGGGGCCGCTTCATCCGCGCGTTCGAGGTCGCAGGCGACGCCGCCGTGTTACTCGGGCAGGGCCGCAAGCCCGCGCGACGGGAGTCCTCTATTGCTGAGGTTGACAACCTGCATCGATCGCTTTCCGATGCGGGCGGCTTGCTGGAAGCCGAACGGGAGTCACGCGTGGCGGCGGAGGCCGAAAAAGAAAGACTGCTGCGCAATGAGACCGCGGCACGCCAGGTGGCGCAGGGAGAAAACGAGGCCAAAGATAAGTTTCTCGCCATGCTGGGGCATGAACTGCGCAATCCCCTGGCGGCGATTTCGGGCGCTGTGGCTGTGCTGGAACGCACTGGCGGCGATGCCGAGCGGGCCAGCAGGTTCCTCGCCATCGTCCGGCGACAAAGCACGCACCTCACGCACATCGTCGACGACCTGCTCGAAGTCAGCCGGCTGATGGCGGGCAAGATCGAGCTGGACCTCACGCCACTGGATCTCGCGGGCTCTTTGCAGCACTGCGTCGACTCCATGCGCCAATCCGACAAGGCGACCGGACACATCATCGGACTCGATGCAGTATCGGCGTGGATTCAAGGCGACCCGGTCCGCATCGAGCAGATCGTCAACAACCTGATCGGCAATGCGCTGAAGTTCTCGCCACCCGGCACGCAGGTGCGGGTCACGCTGAAACAGCGCGAGGGGCAGGCTCACGTCACCGTGACCGACGACGGCAATGGCATGACGGCGGACCTGCTTAACCTCGTGTTCGAGCCCTTTGTGCAGGGGCCGCCTCCGGCCAATCGCGCGCAGAGCGGCCTTGGCATCGGGCTCGCGCTGGTCAAGGAACTGGTTGCATTGCACGGGGGCGACGTGCTGGCCGAGAGCGACGGCCCCGGCCGCGGCAGCCGCTTCAGTTTCTGGATTCCCTGTATCCCCGTGGGCGCATCAGAGCAGCCCGTCCGCGCCGAGATTGCGCACGGACGCCGCAAGCTGGTTTATGTAGAGGACAACGCCGATGCCAGCGAGGCAATGCTGCAGTTGCTCGGCATGCTTGGCTACGACGTCGTCCAGGTCGACGAAGGCCGCAAGGCTCTGGCAGCGGTGCTGGCGGCCCAGCCCGATGCAGTGATCCTCGACATCGGTCTGCCCGACATGGACGGCTACGAGGTGGCCCAGCAGTTGCGAGCCAACCTTGCCACCGCGCACGTCCCGCTGATCGCCCTCACGGGGTACGGCCAGTCGCGCGACAAGGAAAAAGCCGCGCTGGCCGGCTTCGATGCGCATCTGATCAAACCCGTGGATACCGAGCAGCTTGTCCGGACTATCGAAGCGGTGACAAACCTCGCGCCAACCTGACTTCAGGCTTCGAAGCGGCCACATCTCCGGCTCAGGCATAGTTTCTTCGTCGGGAATTCGTCCTACATACGGAGCGGAAAAGTGGCGCTGGCGCCATCCCTATCAGCGGCCATGCTGGACGCCAATCGCATCAGGAGATTTGCATGAGCGCACCCCAAAACCCCGCACAAACTAATCTGGACGAACTGCGAGACGGCCAAGCTTCAGCCGTACCGGATGAAGACGGTCCGCACGACGTGCCGGACGAAATGGTGATCGAGAAGACGCTGCCCACGAAACCGGTCCCCGACTTTGGCGAGCGGCCGCGCTAGCGCGGCGATCAACGACCGTATTTCTCCCGCAACTCCCTCTTCAGCAATTTGCCTGAGGGGTTTTTCGGCAATGACGGCGCGAACATCACGGACTTGGGCGACTTGAACCCCGCCATGTTCCGGTTGCAGTGGTCGATGACTTCCTGCTCGGTGAGCGTCTGCCCCGCTTTCACCACGATCACTGCCGCCACCGCTTCCACCCACTTCGGATCTGGCACGCCGATGACAGCGACTTCGCTCACGGCCGGCAGGCGGTAGATCATCTCCTCCACCTCGCGGCTGGCGACGTTCTCGCCGCCAGTTTTGATCATGTCCTTCTTGCGATCCACCACCGTGATGAACCCTTCGTCGTCGATGGTCGCCAGGTCGCCCGAATGGAACCACCCGCCGCTAAATGCCGCCTCTGTCTTTTCGGGGTCGTTCAGGTAGCCGAGCATCAGGTGCGGGCTGCGATGCACGATCTCTCCCACTTCCCCGTCCATCGCCACGTCGCAGCCGTCATCCCGGATCACGCGCGTTTCCACGTTCAGCACCGCGCGGCCGCATGAACCGGCCTTGCGCATTTGGTCGTGCGGGCCGAGCATGGTCGCGAGCGGCGCGATCTCGGTCTGGCCATAGAGGTTCCAGAAGCCAACGTCGGGGAGACGCCGCGCGAGTTCCTTCAACACTTCGACCGGCATGATGGACGCGCCGTAGTAGCCCTTGCGCAATGACGACAGGTCCGTCTGGTCGAACAGCGGCGAGCGCAGCAGCGCAATCCACACCGTCGGCGGCGCAAAGAAGCTGGTGATGCGGTGTTTGGCAATCAGCGGCAGCAGGTTGTCGGGCGTCGGTTTGGCGGTGACGATGC
>JBKJTX010000039.1:0-4505 GCA_046590315.1 Ramlibacter sp.
TCGCAGAATCTCGCTTCATTCGTCAAGGCCTTCCCTGACCACGCGCTTTATCTGATGCACTACCGCGGGTACGGTGGCAGCACCGGCAAGACAACGGAAAAGGCAAACGTCGCGGACGGCCTCGCGTTGGTTGAAAAGGTCCGCGCGCTGCACCCCGACATCGCCATCTTCGGGCGCAGCCTGGGCAGCGGCGTAGCGGTACAGGTGGCGAGCCGCGTTGCGGCCTCACGCCTAATTCTGATGACGCCATTCGACAGCATTGTTGAAATCGGCGCGCAGATGTACCCGGTACTTCCAGTGCGCTGGCTGGCCATCGATACCTACGAGTCTGGCAAATTTGCCCCTGGCATCAGAATTCCCACAACTATCATCGAGGCCGAGCACGACCAGCAGATTCCGCACGCCAGCACCAAAAAACTGTTTAGCCGCTTTGGGCCTGGCATCGCCCAGATAGCAGTGATCGAAGGTGTCGGTCACAACGACTTGGAAAAGAACGCGAAGTACCATGAGACCCTGCAGGCGGCGCTCAAGTGATATCTGACCCTTGGTGAAAATGCGCGTTAAGAAATCGCAACTCCAACGTAGCCTCCATACACACCGCGACATGTCACTCTCAGAGTCCGATCGAGACTTCTTGGATTTGCCGAACCTCGGTCCGAAATCCAGGCAACTCTTGCAGGAAGCCGGCATCGGGTCCGTCGAGCACCTGCGAAAACTCGGATCAGTTGTCGCCTACTCCAAAATTAAACGCACCAACCGTTCCGCGACACTCAACCTGCTATGGGCGCTGGAAGGCGCGCTGTCTGGCTTGCCATGGCAAGAGGTCGCCAAGCACCACCGTACGAGTCTGTTGCTCGCACTGGATCAGTACGAGAATGGCGGCTGACCAGGGGATCGGAGCGAATTGATGACGCCACACCTGAAGGCCGCGGTACCGAAGCTTGCTTCATTGAACATAGAGCGATCTCTGTCATTTTTTGAGCGCCTCCGATTTACGCGCCGCGGCGCCTATGCTGACTCGTTCGCGAATTTTCGATACTGGACCTCGATGGAAATCGACTCACGTTTCAGGAAGATGCTGCTTGACAAGTTGGTCCCCTTCGCTCGGATGTCTCAAGCATCTATCGGCTTGACCGATCCGCGTGCTGACGCGCAGACTAGAGCGACGGTGCATGTCGCATCGAGGAGAAGGCAATGAAGAAGTCAACAGTGATTCAATCTCTGGCAGGTCTCGTGGTATTCGGGCTTGGATTGACAACCGGGTTGGTCGCGCAGACGTCAAGCGACTCGCTTCAACGCGTGGAGCAGAAGCGCTCCGACCTTGCCGGAGCGCCCGGCATGGAAGTAATCACTTCAGTGGCGGAGTACAAGAACGGGGAAGCAATTGATCTGCATTTTCATCACGGCATTGAGGCGGCATATGTCGTCCAGGGCACCTCCGTGCAGATAGCGGGCAAGGATCCAATGGCGCTTCCCACTGGTGCAACGCTGTTCAACCTACGCGATGTCAAGCACGGCGGATTCAAGGTCGTCGGCGACACACCCTTGAAGCTGTACACGGTCCATATCGTTGACAAGGGCAAACCGCTCTACGACTATTCAAAGTAGCGCCGCGACGGCCATGGGCCAATGAAAAAGCCGCACGGGGTGCGGCTTTCTATTCGCTGCACGCCGGAGCGATTCCGGCGGCGCAGGTCAGAGCTTCTGGGCCTGCATGAAGCGGTCGAACGTCGCTTCGGTGAAGCGGAACCACAGGTTCTGATCGGCACGGAACTTGGAAAAGTCCGCGTAGATCTTCTTCCAGTTCTCGTTCTTCGTGTTCAATTCCTCGTAGATGCTCATCGCCGACTTGAAGGCAGCTGCCATCACGTCCGGCGGGAAAGGACGCAGCTTTGTCCCGGAGCCCACCAGTTGCTTCAGCGCCCCGGGGTTGCGGGCATCGTAGCGGGCTTGCATGGTCGTGTGCGCTTCCGCTGCGGCGGACTCAACGATCGCCTTGTTCTCGGCCGACAGCGCGTCGTACGCCTTCTGGTTGATAAAAAAGTCCAGCTGCGGGCCGCCTTCCCACCAGCCGGGGTAGTAGTAGTACGGCGCGACTTTGTTAAAGCCCAGCTTCTGGTCGTCATACGGACCCACCCACTCGGCGGCGTCAATCGTGCCCTTCTCCAACGCGGGGTAAATTTCACCGCCAGGAATGTTCTGCGGCACCGCGCCGAGCGGCGACAACACCTTGCCGCCGAAGCCGCCGATGCGCATCTTCAAGCCCTTCAAGTCAGCGACCGACTTGATTTCCTTGCGGAACCAGCCGCCCATCTGAGCGCCCGTATTGCCGCCCGGGAAGTTGATGATGTTGTACTTGGTGTAGAACTCGCGCATCAGCTTCATGCCATTGCCGTCGTACATCCAGGCGGTCATCAGGCGGCTGTTGAGGCCGAAGGGAATGGCGCATCCCAGCGCAAAGCATTCGTCCTTGCCGAAGAAGTAATAGGGCGCGGTGTGGCAAGCTTCGATCGAGCCTTGCTGCACGCCGTCCACGACGCCGAGCGCGGGCATGAGCTCGCCGGCCGCATGCACCGAAACCTCGAACTTGCCGCCCGTCATCTTCTTGACCTTGTCCGCGAACACCTCGGCCGCGCCGAAGATGGTGTCCAGCGATTTCGGGAAGCTCCACGCCATGCGCCAGCGAACGGCCGCCTGCGCGTGAACCGCGGGCGCGATGCCTGCGGCCAGCACGCCGGCGATGCCGGCGTTCTTGATGATTGATCGACGATCCATGGATGCGCTCCTCTAAGTGGAAAATAAAAGCAAAACGAACACGAGAACGGGGAGATCTGGGACAACCTGAACGTTGGCGCAATCTGCCGCCCATTCTAGGAACGCCCCCACTCATGGCTTCAGGGGTTTTCCCTTGAGGAATCTTTTGATTTGGCTGGCGGCGTCAGCAAAGTTTCAGGAAACGAAAGTGGTTAGAAGATCGGCCGCCTAAGCCACAACTTTCAAGACCGGAGCCACCCGCGCCACCAGCTCGCCAAAGCGTTGCCGCACCGACGCTTCAATGCCGGCGGCATCGAGACCTTGGAGCGACAGCAGCCTGGCAGGGTCGCCATGCGGGATGAATTCGTCGCGCAAGCCCAGTTGCAGCATCGGCTTGCAGATTCCGGCCGCTTGCAGGGCTTCGCCGATCGCGCTGCCCCCGCCTCCCATGACGGCACCCTCTTCGACGGTGACGATGGCATCGTGGCGCGCGGCCACTTCCAGCAGCAACGCCGTATCGATCGGTTTGGCCCAGCGCATGTTGACGACGGTCGCACCGAGCCGCTCGGCCGCTGCAACCGCGGGATGGAGCATCGTGCCGAACGCAAGAATGGCGACAGCCTTGCCTTCGCGCCGCACCTCGCCTTTGCCGAACGGCAGCGGCTCGAGCCCGGGCTCGATCACGACGCCGGCGCCAGCGCCGCGCGGATAGCGCACGGCGACGGGATGATCCTGCTCGAACGCGGTCGTGAGGAGCTTGCGGCACTCGTTCTCGTCTGCCGGACAGGCGACGCTCATGTTCGGGATGCAGCGCAGAAAGGGGATGTCGTAGGCGCCCGCATGCGTGGGGCCATCGGCGCCGACGATGCCGGCGCGGTCCAGCGCGAAGACCACAGGAAGCTTTTGCAGCGCGACGTCGTGAATCAACTGGTCGTAGGCGCGCTGCAGAAATGTGGAGTAGATCGCGACCACAGGCTTTTGCCCTTCGCACGCCAAGCCCGCCGCGAAGGTCACCGAGTGCTGTTCGGCAATGCCGACGTCAAAGTACCGGTCTGGAAAGCGCTTCTCGAATTCCACCATGCCTGAGCCTTCGCGCATGGCGGGCGTGATGCCGACCAGCCGCGGGTCCTTCGCCGCCATATCGCACAGCCATTGCCCGAATACCTGCGTGAAGGTGGTCTTGGGCGCCGTTGCCGGGGCGACAAAGCCCACCGCCGGATCAAACTTGCCGGAGGCCGCGTGGTACTTCACCGGGTCGGCCTCGGCGAGCTTGTAGCCCTGTCCTTTCTTGGTTACCACGTGCAGGAACTGTGGGCCCTTGAGTTGTCGGATGTTCTCGAGTGTGGGTACCAGCGACTCGAGGTCATGCCCGTCGATCGGTCCAATGTAGTTGAAGCCGAATTTTTCGAACAGCGTCGCGGGCACCACCATGCCCTTGGCGTGCTCCTCGAAGCGCTTGGCCAGTTCGAACAGCGGCGGCGCGACCTTCAGCACATTCTTGCCGACGTTCTTGGCTGCGGCGTAGAACTGTCCGCTCATCAACTGCGCGAGATAACGATTGAGCGCCCCCACCGGCGGGCTGATCGACATGTCGTTGTCGTTCAGGATGACCAGCAGATCGCATTCGGCGACGCCGCCGTTGTTCAACGCCTCGAAGGCCATGCCGGCGCTCATCGCGCCGTCGCCAATGATGGCCACTGCCTTGCGGTTCTCGCCCTTCTGCTTGGCCGCCAGCGCCATGCCCAGGGCAG
>JBKJTX010000049.1:0-4034 GCA_046590315.1 Ramlibacter sp.
CGGCCTCGTGAATCGCGCGGTGGTGCCCGAGCAGCTGGATGAGGCCGCGCTCCTGCGCCTGCTGCGCGCTGATGAAGTCACCGGTGAGCAACATCTCCATGGCCTGCTTGGTCGGAACGTTACGCAGCAATGGTACCGAAGGCGTGGAACAGAACAACCCGAAGTTGACGCCGCTCACCGCAAATCTCGCGTCGGTCGACGCCACTGCTAGGTCGCACTGCGCGACCAGCTGACAACCGGCGGCCGTGGCGATGCCCTGAACGCGCGCGATGACGGGCACCGGTAGCGCCTGGATCGTGAGCATCATGCGACTGCACTGCGCGAAGAGGCGCTGGTAGTAGTCGAGCGCAGGCGTGGCGATCATCTCTTTCAAGTTGTGCCCCGGGCAAAACGCTTTGCCGGCTGCGGCCAGCACTACGACGCGCACCGCTTCGTCGCTCTTCAGACGGTCGAACGCCGCCTGCAGCGCATTCAGCATTTCCTCGCTCAAGGCATTGAAATTCGCCGGCCGGTTCATCGTCAACGTGACCACGCCGCGCGCATCGCGCTGCTGCAAGACGGCGTCGGCTGATTCGCTGCTCATAGGTCGGCCAGAACGCGAATGTGGGCCTCGACGCTGCGTCCCAGCGCGCTTAAGTTGTAGCCACCTTCCAGCGACGAAACGATGCGCCCCGACGCGTGCTTGCGCGCGACATCCTTGATACGAGAGGTAATCCACGCGTAATCCTGCTCGGTGAGCCCGAGCTGGCCCAGGTCGTCTTCGCGATGGGCATCGAACCCCGCACTCACGAAGATCATCTCGGGTTTGAACGCCTCCAACCGCGGTATCCACGATTGTTCGATCAGCTCGCGGACCGCCATGCCCCGGGTATAGGCGGGCACCGGCAGATTGACCATGTTGGGCGCGTGCGCCTGTGCCCCGCTGAAAGGATAGAACGGATGCTGGAAAAAGCTCACCATCAGCACCCCCTCTTCGCCGGCCAGGATGTCCTCGGTGCCGTTGCCATGGTGCACGTCGAAATCGACGATGGCGACTCGCTTGAGGCCGTGGCGGTGCAGTGCATATTTGGCGCCGATGGCGATGTTGTTGAAGATGCAAAACCCCATGGCCTTGTCGTGGCACGCGTGGTGCCCGGGCGGCCGAATAGCACAGAAAGCGTTTTCAAGCTCGCCCGCCATGACAGCATCGGTGGCGGCCAACACGGCGCCGGCGGCGCGCAAAGCGGCGTTCCAACTGTGCACGTTCATGGCGGTGTCTGGGTCGAGCTGGGCGTAGGGCTGACCGCCTGCGGCGATGTCCTCGGCCAGAACTTCGCCAACACCGCGCATGGCGGCCACGTGCAATTTGTCGTGGGCCAGTTCGATGTCCTTGACGGAGGCCACAGGGGCTTCGCGGCGCACCAAAGCATCCACCACGCCGGTGACGAGCAAGCGGTCGTCGATTGCGGCCAGCCGCTCGGGGCATTCGGGATGACCCGGCCCCATCTCGTGCCGACTGCAATCGGGGTGCGTGAAATACCCGGTTTTATTCACTTGCCATACCCTGCCGTGCGTTCTGCCGTGCGCGATTTCGGATAACGTCTGCCTATATGGAAGCACAACAAAAACTCAATGCGCTCCTGGACCAGCTTAACACGGTGGTCGTCGGAAAACCGGCCCAGGTTCGTGACTGCGTTGCCTGCTTGCTGGCCGGGGGGCACCTGCTGATTGAGGACGTTCCGGGGGTCGGAAAGACCACCCTCGCGCATGCGCTTGCGCGTTCGTTCGGCCTGCACTTTTCCCGAGTCCAATTCACCGCCGACCTGATGCCCAGCGACCTGTCCGGCGTCTCGATCTACGAGCGCGGCAAGGAATCTTTCGTCTTCCATCCAGGCCCGATCTTTGCGCAGGTGCTGCTGGCCGACGAGATCAACCGCGCCAGCCCCAAGACGCAAAGTGCATTGCTCGAAGCCATGGAGGAAAAGCAGGTGACCGTGGAAGGCGAAACCCGGGCCCTGCCGTCGCCGTTTTTCGTCATCGCCACGCAGAATCCGCACGATCAGTTGGGCACCTTCGCCCTACCCGAGTCGCAGCTGGACCGCTTTCTGATGCGCATCTCGCTGGGCTACCCGGACCGCGCCGCCGAACGCGAACTGCTGCGCGGCGCCGACCGCCGCGGCATGGTCGAGTCGATGCGCAACACACTGACCCCCGTGGACTTGCAGCTGCTACAGCAGCACGTGCTTCAAGTGCACGCCGCGGAGCCCCTGCTCAACTACGTGCAGGACCTGGTGGCCGCCACGCGTTCGGGCCGCTGGTTCCTGCAGGGGCTTTCGCCGCGCGCCGGAATCGCTGTGGTGCGCGCGGCCAAGGCCCAGGCGATGCTCAGTGGCCGCGACTACGTGGCGCCCGACGACGTGCAAGCCATCCTGCCGCAAACCGTGGCGCACCGCATGATTCCTGTCGGTGACGCCGGCCGCGGTCCGATCGAGCAAGTCCGCGCCATGCTGGAGGCCGTCCCGCTGCCATGAGCACCGACGCACTCCCGACGTGGAACCCATTGGGGTATGTGCGCCACCGGTTCCGCCAATGGTGGCAGGCGCGTTTGCCGCTGTCCGACACCACGACGCTCACACAGCGCAACGTCTACATCCTGCCGACGCGCCCGGGCTTCATGCTCGGCGCAACGCTGCTGATCCTCATCATCGCGTCGATCAACTACCAGCTGAATCTGGGCTACTTGCTGACCTTCCTGCTCGCCGGTTGCGGCATGGTGGGCATGCACGTGTGTCACGCGACACTGCGCGGCCTGACCCTCAACCTCGCGCCGCCCGATCCCCAATTTGCCGGCGTCAGCACCACGTTGCGCATTGCGCTGATCAACGAGCGCGCCGCCCCCCGGCACGGCATTGGCGTAGCGGTGCTGGATGCGACGCACGAGGACCGCTGGGTGTGGACCGACGTGCCCGCGTTGGGAAGCAGCGCGGTGCAAGTCGCGTTCAAGCCCGAGCGCCGCGGCCTGCGCCCATTGCCGCCTCTCACTGCCGAGACCCGCTTTCCGCTCGGAACGTTCCGGGTATGGACCGTCTGGCGGCCGGCAGCGCGCGTGTTGGTGTACCCCGCACCCGAGCCGTTTCCGCCGCCGCTGCCCGCGGGTGAGCCACGCGCAGGTGGCGCGGCCAATGCCAAGGTGCAAAGCATCGGCGAGTTCGACGGTGTGCGTGCGTATCGCCGCGGCGACCCACTCAAGCTCGTGGTCTGGAAGAAGGCGGCCAAGGCGGATGAACTCGTGAGCCGCGACACCGAACAAGCCCAACGCCAAGAACTTTGGCTGGACTTCGCGCAAGCCGGGGATTTAGACATTGAACGCAGGCTCTCCCGGTTGACCGCGTGGGTGCTGCAAGCCGACCGGCTCGGCCTGGACTACGGCCTGCGCCTGCCGACCCAGCCGATCCCGCCGGGCTCCGGCGAAGCCCATAGGCGCCGCTGCCTGGAAGCGCTGGCACTATGCTGAAGTGGTACGCCGCCCTGCCGCGCGACAACCGCGACACCCTGTTCCTGCTTGTGGTGATCGCATGGATCCTGTTGCCCCAGGTCGGCAATTTGCCGATGTGGTGCAGCGCGCTTGCGGCGGCCGTGCTGCTCTGGCGCGGTTGGTTGGCCGTCGCTGCGCGCCCGTTGCCGGGCAAATGGTGGCTGCTCGGCGTGCTGTCCGTTGCCGTCGTGGCCACGCTCCTCACCCACCGCACGCTGCTGGGCCGCGACGCCGGAGTGACGCTCACCGTGGTGTTGCTGGCCTTGAAGACGCTTGAACTGCGCGCGCGCCGCGACATCTTCGTGATCTTCTTTCTGGGCTTCTTCACGATGCTCACCAACTTTTTCTTCTCGCAGTCGCTGGCCACCGCGGCTGCGATGCTGGTCGCCCTCCTCGGCCTGCTCACTGCGCTGGTCAACGCCCACATGCCTGTCGGCAAGCCGCCGCTACTTCAAGCCGCGCGTACTGCCGGCTGGATGGCTTTGCTGGGCGCGCCGCTCATGGCCGTGCTCTTCGTGCT
>JBKJTX010000187.1:0-4224 GCA_046590315.1 Ramlibacter sp.
TCAGCGGCGACGGCGACCCGGTTGATGTGCTTGTGATTACGCCGGTGCCGCTGATTCCGGGCGTCGTGGTGACCTGCCGGCCGATCGGTATCCTCCAGATGGAAGATGAGGCTGGCGAAGATGGCAAGGTGCTCGCTGTGCCTACGGACAAGATCCTGGCGATTTACACGCACTGGCAAAAGCCCGAGGACATGAACCCGCTGCGCCTGAAGACGATTGCGCATTTCTTCGAGCACTACAAGGATCTGGAACCGGGCAAGTGGGTCAAGATCCTGGGCTGGGCCGGCCCGGAAGCGGCGCGCAAGGAAATCCTCGACGGCATCGCCAATTACAAGAAGCAGCACGGCTGAGCCGCAGGTCGGCTACTCGTCGCCGGACTCGTAAGCAACTCTCAGGTCTTGAGGCTGCCTTGCGCGAGGGCGAGCCATTCGCGGTTCATCGAGCGCGCGTGCGCGTTCCAGTGCCGGGCCGCTTTAAGTAAATCATCCAGGTGGTGGCCGGCGGTCGCTGCTTCGCCTTGACCCGCTAGCCAGGCGATGTAGCGGGCCCGGGTCTCAACGGTGTTGTAGGTGTCAAGCGCGTGCTCAAAAGCCTGCCCCGCGTCCGCCGAGCGCCCGCAACCCGCAAGGGCGCGCGCAGCGAAGAGCGCGACTTCGTCCTTGCGGTAATCCGGATGCGCGCTGCGCAACTGGTCGACGACCTCGCAGGCCCGCGCCGCTGTAATCTGCGTGTTTTGACACAAAAGCGCGCTGGTCAAGCCGAAGAGCAATTCCGGATCGCCGGAAAAAGGGCCCCGCAGCGCGTCCTGGTAGTGCCCGATGGCCTCTTGGGCATTGCCGCGGTCGAGGGAAGCCTTGGCCAGACGAATCTTGTTTTGCGCTGTCGGCGTGAGGTCGAACGCGGCGATGGCCTCCCGATACTCGCGTTCCGGGTCGAGCAGCTTCATTGCGGCGCCGGCCGCCTTGTTGATGCCTCGATTGAGCCGCGATTGCGGCAGGTACTCGACCAGGAAATAGACAAGGCTGCCGAGCAACGGAAAGCTGAATAGGATGATCAGCCAATACATGTTGCGTCCCGTGCGAATCGCATGGACGCCGAAGAAAAGCGCAATCAGGATGTGCGCCCCTAGGCCGATGAAAGGCATCCGCTCCTCCAAATACGTGATTAGTTCTAGTCGCGATTTATAGCAGTATTTCCGTCGTTTGCCTCGTGCCGGAAGGGGCTGCGCTCCCCCAGTTGCTCGAGGTAGTTGGCGATGCCGCGACCCTCCCGCTCCAGAAAGCGCTCCACCGCATCGGCAAACGCAGGTTGGGCCAGCCAATGCGCACTGGTCGTCTTTACGGGCATGAGCGCGCGAGCCATCTTGTGTTCGCCTTGTGCGCCGCCTTCGAAGCGCCGCCAGCCATGGGCGATGCACCAAGCCAGCGGTTGGTAGTAGCAGGCCTCGAAGTGCAGGCAATCCACGCGTTCGAGCGCACCCCAATACCGGCCGTAGGCCACTTTGTCTTCTTCCGAGACGGCGATCAGGCTGCAGGCGATCGGCTTGCCGCCCGCCTCGGCCACAAAGATCACCCAGCTCTCGGGCATGGTCCGGGCCATCCGGCGGAAGAAGTCGCGCGTGAGGTAGGGCGCGTTGCCGTGTTCGTGGTACGTGCGTTCGTAGCAGCGGTAGAAGAACGTCCAGTCGGCCGCTGTGATATGGGCGCCGCGCGCCCAGCGGAAGGTGACACCTGCTTGGGCCACCTTGCGCCGTTCCTGGCGGATTTTCTTGCGCTTCTCCTGGGCCAGGCTCGCGAGGAAGCCGTCGAAATCGCTCCAACCTTCGTTGGTCCAATGGAATTGGACTGTATTGCGCAGCATGAGTCCGGCTTGGCCGCAGGTAGCCACATCTTCATCGCCGCCGAAAAGCAAGTGCAGCGAAGATACGTTTTCGCTCTTGCACCAAGCCAAGGCCTCGGTCACCAGTGCTTTGCGCGCGACGCCGTCGACGGCGAGCAGGCGCGTCCCAGGCACGGGCGTGAAGGGGCTCGCGATGACGGCCTTAGGGTAGTAGTCCAGCCCATGCTGCTCATACGCGCTGGCCCAGGCCCAGTCGAAGACGTATTCGCCGTAAGAGTGCGCCTTGAGGTACAGCGGGCAGGCAGCGTGCAGATCGCTGCCGCGCCACAACGTGATGTAGCGCACCGTCCAGCCGGTCTTCGGCACGGCGCTGGCGGTGTGCTCCATGGCTGCGAGGTACTCATGGCGCATGAACGGTATCGGCGCGGCCTGGCGCGCCAACAGGGCGTTCCACGTCTGCGCGTCGACGTCATCCGGCGATGCCAGGACCCGGGTGACATAATCGTTCGAGTTGTTTTTCACTGATGACAATGGCTCTCAAACTCTGTATTGCCCAACTCAACTTTGTGGTGGGCGACGTGGCCGGCAACGCGCAAAGAATCATCGCCGCCGCGCGCTCGGCCTATGCGCAGGGCGCACGGCTGCTGCTCACGCCGGAGCTGTCGATCTGCGGCTACGCAGCCGAGGACCTGTTCCTCCGGCCTGCCTTCATCGCTGCTTGCGATGATGCCGTGAAAACGGTGGCGAACGAACTCGGCGGGTTAAAAGGCCTGCATGTGGTTGTCGGACATCCCACGGGCGGAGACATCCGAAGCAAGTCGGTAGCGGTGCAACGGCGCTTCAACGCGGCGAGCGTGATCAGCGAAGGCCGGGTGCTGAAGACTTATGCCAAGCGCGAGCTGCCCAACTACCAGGTGTTCGACGAGCGAAGGTATTTCACGCCGGGGCAGGGCATTTGCGTGTTTCAGGTGGAGGGCGTGAGCGTCGGCCTGCTGATCTGCGAAGACGCCTGGTTCGACGAACCTGGACTCCTAGCGAAGGAGGCGGGCGCCGAAATGCTGGCGGTCATCAATGCATCGCCCTTTCATGTGGGCAAGGGGGGCGAGCGGGTGGCGCGCATGGCAGACCGTGCCCGCGCGGTGGACTTGCCGGTCGTGTATGCGCACCTGGTCGGCGGGCAGGACGAAGTGGTGTTCGATGGCGCTTCGTTCGCGCTCAATGCAGATGGGTCAGCGGCGGGCCGGGCGCCGGGGTTTCAGGAGGACCTCTTCACCGTGCAGGCCGAGCGCCACGGCAAAGGCTTGGTGCTGAGCGGGCCGCTCGCCCACGAGCGCAGCCCGGAAGCCGACCTGTGGGACGCGCTGGTGCTGGGCGTGCGCGACTACATCGGCAAGAACGGCTTTCCCGGGGTGTTGCTTGGCCTGTCGGGGGGGATCGACTCGGCGCTGGTCCTCGCCATCGCGGTGGATGCGCTGGGCAAGGGCAACGTGCGCACAGTGATGATGCCCTCGCCGTACACAGCCGACATCTCGTGGATCGACGCGCGCGACATGGCAACGCGCATGGGCGTGCGCTACGACGAGATTTCCATCACGCCGGAGTTCGAGGCGTTCAAGGCTTCGCTGCAGACCGAATTCAAGGGCCTTGCGGAAGACACGACTGAGGAGAACATTCAGGCCCGCATCCGCGGTGTGTTGTTGATGGCGCTGTCCAACAAGTTCGGCAGCATCGTGCTGACCACCGGCAACAAGAGCGAAATGGCGACCGGCTACTGCACGCTCTACGGCGACATGGCTGGCGGCTTCGCCGTGATCAAGGACGTACTCAAGACCACGGTGTTCAAGCTGGCCCGCTGGCGCAACATCCACGACCCGTACGGCGCGGGCATCAGCCCGATTCCCGAGCGCATCATCACCCGTCCGCCCAGTGCAGAGCTGCGGCCCAACCAGGTCGACCAGGACAGCCTGCCGCCCTATGAGGTGCTCGACGCCATCCTGGAGCGCTACATGGAGGACGACCAGGGGGTGGAGGAAATCATTGCCGCCGGCTTCGACCGGGCCGTCGTAGAGCGCGTGGCGCGCCTCATCCGCATCAACGAATACAAGCGCCGCCAGGCCCCCGTGGGGATTCGGGTCACCCATCGCAGCTTCGGTAAGGATTGGCGCTATCCTATTACCGGTAAATTCCGCGCATAGAGAAACGCCTTAGAGGGACCGCCATGAAACAGATCACCGCCGTCGTCAAACCGTTCAAGCTGGAGGAAGTGCGCGAGGCGCTGGCCGATTGCGGCGTCACCGGCCTCACGGTCACGGAAGTTAAGGGCTTCGGGCGGCAGAAGGGCCACACCGAGCTTTATCGCGGGGCGGAGTATGTCGTTGACTTCCT
>JBKJTX010000304.1:0-3944 GCA_046590315.1 Ramlibacter sp.
ACGGTGCCGCCGATCTCGACGATGGCCACATCGACCTTGCTCGCCTCGGCGCCGCGGCGCACGAACTCCTGGATCTCGTTGGTCACATGCGGGATCACCTGCACCGTCTTGCCCAGATAGTCGCCGCGGCGTTCCTTCTCCAGCACCGACTGGTAGATCTTGCCGGTGGTGAAGTTGTTCGCCTTGCCCATGCGGGTGGTGACAAAGCGCTCGTAGTGACCCAGGTCCAGGTCGGTCTCGGCACCGTCGTCGGTGACGAAGACTTCCCCGTGCTGGAAGGGGGACATGGTGCCCGGATCGACGTTGATGTACGGATCGAGCTTGATGAGAGTGACTTTGAGGCCCCGCGATTCGAGGATCGCGGCCAGAGAGGCCGAGGCTATTCCCTTGCCGAGGGAACTCACCACACCGCCAGTGACGAAGACGAATTTGGTCATGCGCGCCTTGGTGGAAATTGAAATTATAAGGGAGCGCCCCGGGAGCTCTGGTAGATTCACGCGCATGACTCTTCAGAGCGCAGCCACCGATCTCCAGGGCAAGCACTTGGTCCTGGGTCTGTCGGGCGGCATCGCCTGCTACAAGGCGGCGGAGCTGTGCCGCGCCCTGATCAAGCAGGGCGCCACCGTACAGGTTGTGATGACGCAGGCGGCGGAGGAATTCATCACGCCAGTGACGATGCAGGCGCTTTCCGGGCGCCCGGTGTATGGCTCGCAATGGGACAGCCGCGAGCCGAACAACATGCCGCACATCAACCTCTCGCGCGAAGCCGACGCCATTCTCGTGGCGCCGTGCAGCGCGGACTTCATGGCCAAACTGCTGCACGGCCGCGCGGATGAGCTTCTGAGCCTGATGTGCCTGGCCCGTCCGATCGGCAAGGTGCCTTTGCTCCTTGCGCCGGCAATGAACCGCGAGATGTGGGCGCATCCCGCGACGCAGCGCAACATGGCGCAACTCGCTGCCGACGGCGCACACATCCTGGGTGTTGGTTCGGGCTACCAGGCCTGCGGCGAAACCGGCGACGGCCGCATGTTGGAGCCGCCGGAATTGCTTGAAGATATCGTCGCGTTCTTCCAGCCCAAGCAGCTGGCGGGCAAGCGCGTGCTGGTGACGGCGGGCCCGACGTTCGAGGCTATCGACCCCGTGCGCGGCATCACCAACCTGTCCAGCGGCAAGATGGGTTTTGCCATCGCCCGCGCCGCACGCGAGGCGGGCGCAGAGGTCACCTTGGTGGCGGGGCCGGTGAGCTTGGCGACGCCGCGCGGCGTGACGCGGATCGACGTGAAGTCCGCGCGCGACATGCTGCAGGCGACCGAACCGCAAGCCATCCACGCTGACATCTTTATCGCCACGGCCGCCGTCGCCGATTGGCGGCCGGCAATGGCGTCCGACCACAAGATCAAGAAGGACGGTTCAGGCAAGACGCCCGAACTCGCCTTCAC
This sequence comes from Ramlibacter sp., assembly GCA_046590315.1. Lineage (GTDB taxonomy): Bacteria > Pseudomonadota > Gammaproteobacteria > Burkholderiales > Burkholderiaceae_C > Ramlibacter. Next base: position 1,440 of record JBKJTX010000304.1, read on the forward strand.
CGAAAATCCCGACATCCTCGCCCTTGTGGCGCAGTCGGCGCGGGCAAAGTCCGGTGCGCTGTACTGCGTGGGGTTCGCTGCCGAAAGCCACGACCTGGCCGCCAACGCGCAGGCCAAACGCGTCCGCAAAGGCGTGCCGCTTTTGGTGGGCAACATCGGGCCTGCCACGTTTGGCGCTGACGACAACGCGCTGCTCCTGGTCGACGAGAAGGGCACACGCGACATTCCCCGTGCTTCCAAACTCGAACTCGCACGGCAACTCATGGCCGAGATTGCTCAACGCTTATGAAAATCGACGTCAAGATCCTCGATCCGCGCATGATGGATCAACTCCCGCACTACGCAACGCCCGGCAGCGCCGGCCTGGACCTGCGCGCGTGCATCGACGAGCCGCTGACGCTGGCCGCCAATGCGTGGCGCCTGGTGCCCACCGGCATTGCGATCTGGCTAAAGGACCCTGGCTACGCGGCGATCATCCTGCCGCGATCGGGCCTGGGGCACAAGCACGGTATCGTGCTGGGCAATCTGGTGGGGCTGATCGACAGTGACTACCAGGGGCAGTTGATGGTGAGCGCCTGGAACCGCAGCGATGTGGAGTTCACTGTGCAGCCAATGGAGCGTCTGGCCCAGCTGGTGATCGTGCCGGTGGTGCAGGCGCACTTCAACGTGGTAACTGAGTTCCCCGCGACCCAACGCGGCGAGGGCGGCTACGGTTCAACGGGAACTTAAGTAGCTGATCAGTGCAGCAGAGCCGTGGATGCCTCTGCTGTATGGACGAGTTCCTACACATCCGCACCCGACTTCCTACACCGATGCGCGGCATTGACCGCGTTACAAGTCTTCGTGCGCGGACTTAAATGAGCTCCACAAGGCCGGCCCACTCGGTTGCGCCGTGTATCCAAAAAAAGGAGATTTTCATGCGTACATCTCGTCTTGCTACGGTCGCCGGCGGAACTGCTCTGGCGGCACTTCTTGGCGCTTGCGGCACCAGCCCCACGGTGGTCAATGCCTACCCTGCGCCCGTCACGTATCCGCAAACCTCCGTGGCCGTGCCCGTGCAGGTGCCGGTCCGCTTTGAATACGGTCGCGTGACCAACATCGAGTACTACCCGGGCGGCGTCGCTCGCAGTGGCCCCAATGTCGGGGGCGCGATCATCGGTGCAGTCGCCGGTGCGCTAGTGGGTAACCAGATCGGCAGCGGCGGCGGTCGTGACGCAGCTACGGTCCTCGGCGGCGTGGCCGGCGCGGCAGTGGGGAGCCAAGTGGGTCGCACCACTACCGCTACCCAAGCCGTCTATCGCGTGACGGTACAGACCGAGAGCGGCGCAATGCGCTACTACGATGTACCCGCTACCGGCGAACTGCATGTGGGCGACCGCGTGCGGGTTGAAAACGGCGTGATCTACCGCGGCTAATCAAGGAAACAACCATGTACCCCTCCATTCGCATCCTCCCGCTGGCTTCGGCCTGCGCTCTGGCCATCGGCCTTACGGCCTGTGGCACGCCGGACCCGTACGGGCCGAACAACTATCCGGTGTCATCGACCATGCCCGGCGCCACCTATCCGTCCGGCGGCTACAACCAGCCAGTCGGTTATGTGGAGTACGGCCGCGTCACAAACGTTTCCATGCTGAGCCCGGGGACCACCGGCGGCGGCACAGGTAACAGCACAGCAGGGACTTTGTTGGGCGCAGTTGTGGGCGGCGCCATTGGCAACCAGATTGGCCATGGCAGCGGGCGTGCGGCAGCCACCATCCTGGGTGTGGTCGGCGGCGCGGCAGTCGGCAATCGAGTCGCAGGCGGCGGGCAGCGGTACAACACCACCGGTCCGGTCTACCGCGTCTCGGTGCAGACGGACCAAGGCCAGTACCGCAACTACGACGTCAGCGCCACGGGCGATCTGCGCCCGGGCGACCGTGTGCGCATCGAGAACGGTGTTATCTATCTCTCGTAAAAATCGCTACGCGATTTTTACGAGGCTGGTCAGTGTGAACAGGACCGGCTAAGCCGGATCGCTGTTCCCAAAGGAGACTGCGCTGCACGTTGTTGCGCGCAGTCTTCGCTTTTTTTTGCGAACCGTTTAGTGAAGCGTGGCGCCTGGATCTGGCCCACGCTGCACCTTGAAAAAGCCTGCTCCGGCCGACCCCCTGCCGATTTCCTCTTCTGTCGCTTCCCGCACCGCCTCAACGCTGAGTTTCAGGCGGATCGCGATCCCGGCCAGAGGATGGTTGCCGTCGAGAACGACGTGTTCGGGATAGATCTCGGTCACCGTGTACAGCACGCCGGCGGGCGCGTCGACGTTGGTGCCCTTGGGCAATTCCTCGAACGTCATTCCTTCCTGCAGTTCAGCCGGGAATAGCGCGCGCGGCTCCAGAAACACGAGCTGGTCGTCGTAGTCGCCGAAGCCTTCCTCCGGTTCGAGATGCAGGTCGATCGTCGCGCCGGCTTCGTGGCCTTGCAGCGCCTCATCGATTTTGGGGAGCAGGTCGTCCCCGCCGATTAGAA
>JBKJTX010000231.1:0-5195 GCA_046590315.1 Ramlibacter sp.
CATCAAGGCGCTGCGCAAGAACGTGCTGGCAAAATGCTACGGCGGCGACGTCAGCCGCAAGCGCAAACTCCTCGAAAAACAAAAGGCAGGCAAGAAACGAATGAAGCAGATCGGATCGGTCGAAGTACCTCAGGAAGCCTTCCTCGCCATATTGCAGGTTGAAGAGTGAAGGGGCTCGCATGATGCCCTTCCTCACTGCCGCCGTGCTCGCGGCTTTCGTCGGCTATGCCGGCGCCTGGTACTTCGGTGCGGTAGAAGGCAACTTCGCGTTGCTGCTGTTCCTAGCCACCATCGTCACGGGCTTGTACTGGCTGGCCGAGCGCCTGTACTTCCTGCCACGACGCCGCGAGGCCGCCGCAACGCTCGACACCCAGGCGGTGCAGCGGCATGCAGACCTCACCGCCAGGGGCATCACCCGCATGGACGGTGGCGACATCGCCCAGGCGCGCCAACGGCTTTTGATGCAGCCTTGGTGGTTGGACTGGACCGCGGGCCTCTTCCCGGTCATCCTGGCGGTCTTCGTCCTGCGCTCGTTTCTGTTTGAGCCGTTCAAGATTCCATCGGGGTCGATGATCCCGACCTTGCTTGTCGGCGACCTGATCCTGGTCAATAAATTTACCTATGGGGTGCGCCTGCCTGTCGTCAACACCAAGCTGACCGAAGGAACCCCGCCCCAACGCGGCGACGTGATGGTGTTCCGCTACCCGCCCCAGCCCAGCCTTGACTACATCAAGCGTGTTGTGGGCCTGCCCGGCGACGAGGTCTCGTATCTGAACAAGCAGCTGAAGATCAATGGGCAGCCGGTGAGCAAGGCGCCCGTCAAGGACTTCTTCGACGAGGACGCGGTGCGCTACTTCAAGCAGCACGAAGAGGTTTTGGGCACGCACAAGCACCGGCTGTTGAACGACGACAACGCGCCGTCCTTCGTCGCCGCCGCCGCAGATTTTCCTTCCAAACAGAATTGCCGCTACAGTGTGGAAGGATTTGTCTGCAAGGTGCCCGAGGGGCACTATTTCATGATGGGCGACAACCGGGATAATTCCGCCGACTCGCGCGTGTGGGGGTTCGTTCCGGACCGCAACATCGTCGGCAAGGCCTTTTTCGTCTGGATGAATTTCAGCAGCCTGAAGCGGATTGGCTCGTTTGAATAAGCTCACTTTGCTCTTGGAGGGCTAGCGCATGAAACATGGACTCAAGTCTAGGCAGGCAGGCATCTCGTTCGTTGGCCTGCTGTTCGTTGCGGGTGTGCTGGCGTGCTTGGGCGTGGTGGGGGCGCAGGTGTTTCCAACAGTCGTCGAGTACCAGGCTATCTCCAAAGCGGTGCAGAAGGCTTCGGCTGGCAGCACGGTGCCCGAGGTGCGGCAGATCTTTGACAAGGCTTCCGATGTCGACGACTTCAAGGCCATCACAGGCAAGGACCTCGATATATCCAAGGTGGGCGACAAAGTCGTTGTGAAGTTCGCCTACAACAAGGAAATTCACATGTTCGGCCCGGCGTTCCTGCTCTTGAAGTACGTCGGCCAGTCGAAGTAAGACCGCGACAAGACAAGCGTGGATGGCAAGCTCATCGCACTGCAGGCGCGCTTGCAGCACCAGTTCTCCGACCAGGCGCTGCTGACGCGCGCGCTGACGCACCGCAGCTCCTCGGCCGACCACAACGAGCGCCTGGAGTTCCTGGGCGATTCCGTACTGAATCTGGCGGTGGCCGCGCTGCTCTATGACCGACTCGACGCGTTGCCCGAAGGCGATCTCTCTCGCGTGCGCGCCAACCTCGTGCGCCAGGACACCTTGCATCAGCTCGCCTTGGGCCTGGGTCTGCCCGATGTCATCCGCCTGGGCGAGGGCGAGTCGCGCTCGGGGGGCAGCCGGCGGCCCTCCATCCTTGCCGACGCGCTGGAGGCGCTGATCGGCGCGGTCCATCTTGATGCTGGCTACCAGGCCGCCGAGGCCCTGGTGCAGCGTCTGTTTAACGACGTGGAGATCAATCCCGGCATGGCCGCCACCGCCAAGGACCCCAAGACCGAACTGCAGGAGTGGCTGCAAGGCCGAAAGATGAAGCTGCCCGCCTACCGCGTCGCAGCCACGCTGGGCGCCGCCCACAAGCAGACCTTCGACGTCGAATGCGAGATTTCGGAATTAGGCGCCGTGGAGCGCGGAATTGGCGCCTCGCGCCGGGCGGGCGAGCAGGCGGCCGCCGCTGCCATGTTGCTGGCCCTCAAGGCCAAGGAGAAGTGATGGATTCGCCCGTGCAGCACTGTGGCCTCATCGCCATCGTCGGCAAGCCCAACGTTGGCAAGTCGACTCTGCTCAACGCGCTGGTCGGCCAGAAGATCAGTATCACCTCGCGCAAGGCCCAGACCACGCGCCATCGCATCACGGGCATCCGGACGGTGGGCGCCACACAGTTCGTGTTCGTCGACACGCCAGGTTTTCAGACGAGGCATACGACAGCCCTCAACAAGTCGCTCAACAAGACGGTGCTGGGCGCGGTGGGTGACGTGGACTTGGTGCTGTTCGTGGTGGAAGCGGGTAAGTTCACCCCGGCGGATGCCAAGGTGCTCACGCTGCTGAAGCCCGGCATCCCGGCGCTGCTGGTGGCCAACAAACTGGACGAAGTGCATCGACGCGGCGACATCGCGCCCTGGCTGGCCGAGATGCAGAAGCGCCACGACTTCACGGAGTTCGTTCCCATGTCGGCGAAAAACGCGAAAGACGTTGAACGCCTGTTCGCCATCTGCGAGAAATACTTGCCCGAGCAGCCCTGGTGGTATGCCGAGGATGAGCTCACCGACCGCAGCGAGAAGTTTTTGGCCAGCGAAACCGTGCGCGAAAAGCTTTTCCGATTCACCGGCGATGAGCTGCCCTACACCTCCACTGTCATCATCGACAAGTTTGAGGAAGAGCCCAGTGCCAAGCACAAGCGCATGGTGCGCATCGCTGCGAGCATCGTCGTCGAGCGCGATGGCCACAAGGCGATGGTTATCGGCGACAAGGGCGAGCGCCTGAAGCGCATCGGTACCGAGGCGCGGCAGGAACTGGAAAAATTGATGGACTGCAAGGTGTTCCTTGAAGTCTGGGTCAAGGTGCGCTCCGGGAGTGCCGACGACGAAGCCCGGGTGCGCAGCTTCGGTTACGAGTAAAGACAAGCAAGCCCGGTTCCGCGTATGCCCGCCAAGCGCATCAGCGATGAGCCGGCCTTCGTCCTGCACCGCTACGACTGGAGCGAGTCCAGCCTGATCCTGGAAGTCTTCACGCGCCACCACGGACGCGTCGCATTGGTGGCCAAGGGTGCAAAACGGCCCAGTTCCAACTTCCGGCCCATCCTCCTTCCCCTGCAGCCGCTGCACGTGGCTTTCGGCGGCGATGCGGAGATCCGCACCCTGAAGGGGGCGGAGTGGGGTGGGGGCCAGGTGATGCCGACGGGTGACGCCCTGTTGTCGGGCTATTACCTCAATGAATTGCTGCTGCGCCTTCTGGCCCGTGACGATCCCCACCCTCAGCTTTTCGATGCCTACTCGGATGCGGTCGCCGTCCTGGGATCGCAGCACGGCGAAGCACTGGAGCCGGCGCTGCGCGCATTCGAATTGCTGTTGTTGCGCGAGATCGGCCTGTTGCCTTCGCTGGATATGCAGACGCTGACCTTGGCCCCGCTCGGGCTAGATGTTCCCTATAGCCTGGTTCCCGAAGCCGGCCTCGTCGCATCACGCGAAGATGATGCGCGCGGCAGCCTGAATGGCCGGCATTGGCTGGCGCTGCAACACGCGATCGACGATTCAGCGCCGTTCCACGCCACGCTGCACCGGGCTGCGGAATGCATGGCCGAGCTCAAGCCGCAGCTGCGTGCCCTGCTGCACTACCATTGCGGGGTCGCAACTTTCAAGACGCGGCAGCTGATGATCGATCTGCAAAATCTCTAGCAAATGACCCCCACCCCCAAGACCGCACTGTCCGTCAACCTCAACAAGGTGGCGCTGGTGCGCAATACGCGCCATCTTGGCATCCCCAGCGTGACGCGCGCGGCCAAGCTCTGCCTGCAAGCAGGCGCGCAGGGCATCACGGTGCATCCCCGCCCCGACGCGCGCCACATCCGCGCAGACGATGTGCGTGAACTGCATGAACTGCTCAAGTCCTGGCCCCAGGTCGAATTCAACATCGAAGGCAATCCTTTCCACAACCTGATGGACTTCGTGCGCGAGCTGCAGCCGCACCAATGCACGCTGGTACCGGACAGCGAAGGGCAGCTCACCAGCGACCATGGCTGGGACCTCGCCGTAGACGCAGAGCGCCTGGCCCCCGTCATCGCGGAAGCCCGCTCTCTCGGAGTCCGTGTCAGCCTGTTCATGGACCCCGCGCCTGAGGCGATGGCCGCGGCCAAGGCCATCGGCGCCGACCGAGTGGAGCTTTACACGGAAAGCTATGCCAGTGCCTTCGGTACGCCACGCGCACAAGAGGTGCTCGACCGGTTCGCGCAGGCTGCGCGCGCTGCGCTCGCGGCCGGGCTGGGCATCAATGCTGGACACGACCTGAGCCGCGAAAATCTCATTGCCTTTTTGCGTGCCGTGCCGGGCGTGCGTGAGGTGTCGATCGGCCATGCCCTCATTTCGGACGCGCTGGAGCTGGGCTATAGCGCCGCCGTCGAGGCCTACCTGGCAAGCATCGCGCGCGCCTCCGACGGAAGTCTGCCGGCATGATCCAAGGCATCGGCACCGACGTATGCGACGTGCGGCGTATACGCGCGACCTTCGAGCGGCAAGGCGAGCGCTTTGCCCGCAAGGTGCTGTCCGACGGAGAACTGGCTGTCTGGAAAACGCGCGGCGCGCGTTGGCCGGACCGTGGCCTGCGCTTTCTCGCCACGCGCTTCTCGGCCAAAGAAGCCTTCAGCAAGGCCGTGGGCTTGGGCATGCGCATGCCCATGACCTGGCGGTTGTGCGAGATTGCCAACTTCCCCGGCGGCAAGCCCTACATCGTGCTGCACGGCGGACTCAAAGACTGGTTCGACGCGCAAGGTTGGGTGGCCCATGTGAGCGTTACCGACGAAACAGATTACGCGGCGAGCTTCGTCGTGGTTGAAAGAAAGCACTCCGAGAATGAATGACCACGCCCCCCTGATCCTGGACGTTGCCGGCCTGGCGCTTACGTTAGTCGATCGCCGCCGGCTGGCCCATCCGCTGACCGGCGGCATCATCCTCTTCGGC
>JBKJTX010000085.1:0-4122 GCA_046590315.1 Ramlibacter sp.
CCGGCGGCAAACCAGTGTCGCCGTCCAGCGTCACCACGTACCGGATTCCTTCCGCCAGTCGCAGGCCCGGCGCCAGCGGAAGAAAGCCCTCCCAGCCGCCGACGGCCAGCGCCCGAACCAGCAGCTCCAGCTTGCCGCGTTTGCGTTCCCATCCCAGCCAACTTTGCTGGGTCTCGCACCAGCTGCGCGGACGGTGAATCAACAGAAATCGGGGTGGCCCCGCATCTGGCACCGGAAAGCGAGCGTTCAGAGCCTGCAGCTGCATCTCAGCGTCGCGGAGCAAGGCTGCATCCGTGTGAAGCCTGGCGGCCTCGGCGTCGGGCCAGTCGGTGAGCAGGGCGAACTGCGCGTGTCGCTCGCTATTGGCCAGCCAATGGCGCTCCAGCTGTTCGAGCAGCAGGCACGTCGACCGCTTCGAGGTGAGCATCGCCGGAATCACCACCAGCACCGCGGCTTCTGCCGGGATGCCATGCGCGAGTTCAAGCCGCGGCAAAGACTGCACCTTCAGCGACTCGGCCAGCAAGCGGTGCACCAGCGCCGCCGCAGCTTCCGAGGCGGGCCATGCCAGAAGGAACAGAAACACCGCGGCGGGCCAGTCCGCCAAGTCCAGGCGGTGCGAGGCGATCCACAACAACAACGCAGCGCCCACCGCGATCGCGCCGATGTACAGCGAAAGGCGCGAACTGCGGCGTCCCGGGCCCGCCGCGGGCAGTTGCAAAGCCGCGGCGAGGTCGGCGCGGCCGCTGCCGATCAGGTAATAGCCGGCGGTCTGTTTCACCGGCGGCCCGTCCGTGCTGGACGCGAGGGTCAGCACTGCATCGGCGACCTCGACTTCGGGCCGTTTGCTTTGACGCGCCAACTGTTCCATCGCACGCGTGATCTGTTGGCGGGTGCGCTCGCTCTCGCCAGAAAAACTGGGGATCTGGCGCAGCACCCGTAAGGAACGACTGACGGGCTCGATCAGCGCGACCCAGTCGATCTGTCCCATCATCCGCAGCGTGGTGATGATGTTGCTGACCGTGAGATTGGCCGCCACCTGCGCCGACTGGCTTTCCAGCAACAACGCCGGCCCATCGGGACAGTTGTGCTCCATCCACTTCAACAGAGTGCGTGCTCCGTCCGGTTGTTCGGGCACCCGTTGCCACAGTTGCGTGAGCCAGGCACGCCGCAGGCCGCAGCGTGTCATCTGCAGGTCGAGCGCATCGAGCTGTGCGTCGGTGACGCTGGCAGCGGCATCACCCACCGCATGAGCGAGCTCGCGCGCCACCTTGCCGGCCGCGATTTCGTCCGCCATCCGGCGCAGATTCTCCAGCAAGACCACCCGCAAGGTGGTCGGCAGGGCCCACAGCTCGGCCAGGCGCAACTCGCCCACCTCCTGGTAGGCATTGAGAAACGCAGTAAAGACCTCTGGGTCCAGGACGCTGTCGGTATGGGCGACATAAGCCCACGCGATCCCGTAGACCCGCGGCAAACCCGCCAGCGGCGCTTCGGTCAGCTTGGGCAGCTCGGCGTAATAGCGCCGCGGAACGCCTTCACGGATTTGCTCCAGCTGGGCTTCGACCAAATGGAAATTGTCGAGCAACCATTCTGCTGCGGGAGTCACGTAGCGGCCGCGGGCCGAAGTCAGCGCGACCTGGTCGTAGGCGCGGCGCAAAGCCTGCAGGTTTTCCTCGACACGGGGGAAGAAGGGCTTGAGCGACCGGCGACCATCGGTCGCGACCGGCTGCGCCTCCGCCAGGCTTCGGCCGTGTTCCTCGAACCGGTGGATGCCGAACAGCTCGGCACGGATCGGCGGCTCCGGTTGCGTTCCAGACTGCAGAAGCTCGCGAGCGTAGGGGGTGAGCTTCTCCAGCCAGTCGATGGCGTACCGATCGCGTGCGCTCAGCTCAGCCCAACCAGCAAGCACAGTCCGGCGGCGCCGAGCAAGGCGCCTGTTGTGACGATGCGAGCCGAGCTGTGGGCATACAGCCATTCAAGAGCAGACCGAATTCGGAGGAAAGGCCCATTCGAGCGCTGGCAGTCGTTCATGTGCGAGGCCAGCGCTGCCATGTCGCTGGAGACAAACGGATTGCTGTTGAAAGGATGCGGAGTGTGGAGATTGTTCATGACCGGACTTCTGTAAATTTCATTGGCGGCGGGGTCGGGCGCACCGATGTGGAGACGAGGGTCCATCCTACGCGGGCTTTCCCGGATTGCTGTCGGACAACACGCCCGGTGAAGTAGGCCCAGTCCCACGCAGAATTTGAGATCAGACATCACGGTTGAGCAAGGAAATGCGTTGCTCATACTCATCCACCTCGATTTCCCCGCTGGCCAGCCGCCGGCGAAGAACGTCCTGCGGAACTTCATGCGAGGCCCCTCCGAGCTTCGCTGCGCGCCAATACGCACCCAGGACGAACGCTCCCAAGGTGATCGCCCAGAAAATCCACCAGTAGGCATGCATGCCGATCATGTAGTAACCAGGGTCCATGTCCATTTCATCGCTCCTTGAAAAGCTCGCCGACATCGAGGTGGACTACGCGTGCTGTTCGTGCCAACGCTGCGGCCCGTCGCGATGCACCGGATGCAAATTTCCCGGCGAGTGGGCCTGCAGCGTCTTTACCTGCTGTTCCAGAACCTCGATGCGATGCAGGTAGCCCAACACCAGCGCCACGGTGAAAAGATCGAGGTCGAAATCGATGCGAAGACTCGCGGCGATGCGCAGCGGGCCGACGCAGTCTGCGCTGAACACGGGTTCGGGGTGTTTCCCGGCCAGGGGCGACAAGGCGCCGTAATGCACCAGCTCGTCAACGTCCTGCGTCGTCATGCGGCAGGCCATACACAGCTCCTGCAGGTTCACGTTTTCGCTGGCGTCAAGCCAGGTCCATTCAGGCGGCTGTGAATTCATCAAGACTCTCCTTGGCGGCCACCGCTCGCGCTTGGAACGGCGACTCGTGGGACAGTTGTTCGAACAGCTCCCGCTCGCGCTCGGTCAGCGTGACGGGCACAGCGATATGGACAGCGGCGAACAAATCGCCTCTGCCCCCGCGTCCGTTGCCCAGCCCGCGGCCACGCATGCGCAGCTTGCGCCCGGAACAAGTGCCTGGCGGCACGCTGAGCAGCACTGGCCCATCCAGTGTGGGGACTTCCACGTCGCCGCCGAGTGCTGCCTCCCAGGGGGCCAGCGCCAAGTCGAAATACAGGTCGTGCCGATCGGGCCTGAACACCGGGTGCGCAACCAGGTTGATGTGCAAGTAGATGTCGCCGTCGGCGCCGCCATGTCGGCCCTTGCCGCCCCGGCCCCGTAGCCGCAGTTTCTGCCCATCGATCATCCCGGGCGGAATGGTCACAGCCAGCGTGCTCGAGCCGTCCTCCTGCGCCACGTCCAGGTTGAGCGTGATGCCGCGGTGGGCATCCTCCACGCTGATGCGAACCGCAGTCTCGTGATCGCGTCCGTGGATGGGAATGTTGGGACGTTTTGATGCACGCTGACCTCGGCCCAACGCGGCCAGCAGGTCGGCCAGGTCAATGTCTTCGAAGGCATGTGCGTCCGACGCGTACTCCTGGCGCCACTTCGGCGGTGGCGCGACTTCCTCGCCGACGGCGCGCTGACCCAACTCGTCGTACGCGGCGCGCTTGGCGGGGTCCTTCAGCGTGGCATAGGCTTCCGCCGATTCCTTGAACCGCGCCTCGGCATCCGGCTCTTTCGACACATCGGGGTGGTATTGCCTGGCGAGCTTGCGATAAGCGCGCTTGATCGCGGCCTCATCGGCCTGGCGGGGCACGCCTAGGGCGGCGTAGTAGTCCTTGTATTTCACGCAACGCTCATCGCGCAACCAGAACGGGCACTGGCGACTCAGCCACTACTTTGCCGGCGATGCTGCCGAGCATCAGCCGGCTAAGCCCCGTCCGGCCGTGCGAGCCGACGATGATGAGGTCCGCGCCTTCATTGGCGGCCGTCTTCAGGATGCCTTCGAGCGCGGTGGAATCCTCGATCAGACGCAACTGCAGATCAACCGGCTTGCCACCCTTGCCGCAGAGCGCCGTGACGCGCGAGTGAGCGTGGGTCGCATGCCAGCGTGCCGCCGACATGTAGGCGTCGAAACCCATGGGATTGGTGTCGCCGAAACCCAGGAAAGGATA
>JBKJTX010000173.1:0-10256 GCA_046590315.1 Ramlibacter sp.
GGTTGACGGCGATCGCACTGACAACCAGAAGGGCTGTGCCCACAATGCCCAGGCTGATCCACGGCGACACGTCGCTCACACCAAAGAAGCCATAGCGAAATCCGTCGATCATGTAGAAGAACCGGTTCAAGTGGCTCACGCCCTGCCAGAAAGGCGGCAGAGACTTGATGGAATAGAACACGCCCGAAAGAAACGTCATTGGCATGATGACGAAGTTCTGGAACGCTGCCATCTGGTCGAACTTCTCGGCCCAGAGCCCGGCGATGATGCCCAATGCGCCCAGCATGGCGGCCCCAAGCACGGCGAAGATCAGAATCCATACCGGCGCCACAACGCCCGGCTGGCCAAACAGCGCGGTGACGATGAAGACACCCAGGCCCACTGCCAGGCCCCGCGCCATCGAAGAGCCAACGTAGGCGACGAACCAGCTCCAGTGGGACAGCGGCGTGAGCAGCACGAACACCAGGCTGCCCATGATCTTGCTTTGGACCAGCGAGGAGGAGCTGTTGGCGAACGCGTTTTGCAGCACGCTCATCATCACCAAACCCGGCACGAGGAACGCCGTGTAGCTGATCTTGTCGTAGACCTTCACGTGGTCTTGCAACACATGGCCGAAGATCAGCATGTAGAGGACTGCCGTGAGCACCGGCGCCGCCACGGTCTGGAAACTCACTTTCCAAAACCGCAGCACCTCCTTGTAAAAAAGCGTTTGCCAACCAACCGTCATACGGCCGCCTGCTCGCGGTGCTTGGCCATCACGTCGAGAAAAACGTCTTCGAGGTCGGCCTTGCGCACCTCGACGTCTTCCACGCGCAGTCCCGCTTGGCGAATGATGGCCAGGTAGTGTTCGATCTCGTGGGCATCGTGCGCGGGTAGTTGCACGATGCGGCCGGTCACGCGCGCCTTGTCCCGGAATTCCTCCGGCAGCGCGGTGTCTGTCTTGAAGCGCAACACATTGCTGGATGCGGCTTTGAGCAAGACGCTGGTGCGCTCCAGCGCCACCACCCTGCCGGTCTTGAGCATGGCGACGCGGCTGCACAAGGCCTCCGCCTCTTCCAGGTAGTGCGTGGTCAGAAGCACGGTGTGACCCTGCTTGTTGAGCTTGGCGATGAATTGCCAAAGGGTCTGGCGCAGCTCCACGTCCACGCCCGCCGTGGGCTCGTCCAGCACAATCACCGGGGGCTTGTGCACCAGGGCCTGCGCCACCAGCACGCGCCGCTTCATGCCGCCGGAGAGCTGGCGCATGTTGGCGCCGGCCTTGTCCGCCAGACCCAGGCTTTCGAGCAACTCGGTGATCCAGGCCTCGTTGTTCTTCACGCCGAAATAGCCGGACTGGATGCGCAGGGCCTCGCGCACGTTGAAAAAGGGATCGAACACGAGCTCCTGCGGGACCACGCCGAGCTGGCGGCGCGTCTTCGCGTAGTCCGCTTGCACATCTGCGCCGTGGACCGTGACCCGGCCGGAGGTGGCACGAGTCAGCCCCGCAAGAACGCTGATCAGCGTGGTTTTGCCCGCCCCGTTCGGCCCCAGGAGTCCGAAGAACTCACCTTCCTCGATGTCGAAAGTAACCTCGTCCAGGGCCTTGAGGCCAGCGCCAGCGCGCCCGGAAGGATAGAACTTGGAAACCGATTGGAAGGAGATCGCGGGCATGGGCAGCCCACGATTTTAACGGGCGGGGTGCGAATCGCCCAGTCGCCCACCGATGGCCTTAGGGCGCGGCCGGAAGCAGCTGCGCCACGCCGTACAGGCCCGCGAGGTCGCGCAGCCGTGTCGGCATGCGGCTGACCGAGAAGGTCTTTCCCAAGGCCAGCGCCTCGCGCCGGCACTCGAGCAGCACGGCCAGGGCCGAGGAATCAAACTTGACCAGCGCACCCGCGTCGGCGACCACTGCCGGCTCGGCCTGCGACCGCAGGCCTTGCGTCAGCATGCGGCAGACAGTCACCGCCTGGTCGTGCGTCATTTCGGCGGGCAGGATCGGCATGAAGAGAGCGGCGGGCGCCGTTCAGCCCTTCTTGGCGTTGGTCTTGTTGCGCTCCACCAGCGCTGCAATGAGGCCGTCCACGCCCTTGGCGTTGACTTCCTGCGCGAACTGGCTGCGATACGTTTCCACCAGCCACACGCCCAGCACGTTCAGGTTGTAGATCTTCCAGCCGGCGCCCTGCCCCGGCGTTTTCTCTAGGCGGTACTCGAGCTGGATCGGGTCGCCGCGGCCGCGGATTTCGGTGCGCACGACCACGTCGGTATCCGCTGCTGTGCTGCGCTGGGGCTTGATACTGATGGTCTGGTCATCGACCTGGGCGAGGGCGCCAGAGTAGGTGCGAACCAACAGTATCTTGAACTCATCCTGCAAACGCTTTTGCTGCTCTGGCGTGGCCTGGCGCCAAGCCGGGCCTACCGCCGCCGCCGTCATACGCTGGAAATTGACGTTGGGCATGATCTTGCTGTCGACCAACGCGAGCACGCGGTGGGAGTCGCCAGCCAGGATCGCCTTGTCGGACCGAATCGACGCCAGCACGTCGTCCGACAAGCGCTTGATCATTGCGTCGGGCGCCTCATCGGCGGCCAGCACCACGGAGGGAAAGCCGCCCAGGCTTGCCAGAATCAGGCAGCCGGCGGCCAGCTGTACCAATGCGCGTCTTTTCACTTGGAATCCTTTCGAACGGTGAAACACCATGCACCCCTTAACGCGCGGCAGGTGCAGCCGGTTGTCCGACGGGCGCCGCAGCCGGAGCGGACGCCGGGGTGGCCGGCCCCGCAGCGGGGCTGCCGTCGGCCTTTGGTTCGGCGCCGTCGGACTCCGATTCCTTGAAATCGAAGACCTGCGCGCGGCGTTTTTGCAGGTAAGCCTCGCGCGTGAAGCTGTATTTGTCCAGCGCCGCCTCGTCGATCACATTGCCCACGCGCAACAGGTTAGAGCGCGCGTCGACGGCCCGCAGGCCATACATGAAACTGCGTTCGCTTCCCGTGGGCAACTCGCGCACCAGGTCGGCCTTCCGGTCGATCGGCAAGGCCAGGGTGTCGCGCAGCGTCGAGGGGCCCAGAAAGGGCAGCACGATGTACGGACCGGCTGGCACGCCCCAACGGCCCAGGGTCTGGCCGAAATCCTCCTTGTGCCGCTCGATGTTCAATTCGCTCGCGACGTCGAAGATTCCGAACACACCGAACATGGTGTTAATGTGAAAGCGCGCCAAGCTCTCTTCGGCATCTTGCAGTCGGAACTGCAAGAGGCTGTTCACGAAGCTCCAGGCGTCGCTCAGGTTTCCGAAGAAGTTGCTCACCCCCGTGCGCACCAGAGGCGGCACGGCTTTCTTGTAAACCGTGGCGACCGGTTTCAGCACCACCGAGTCAACCCCCTCGTTGAACTTCATCGCCTGGCGATTGAAGGGCTCGAACGGATCGCGCGGGTTGTAGTCGGGCCTGTTGGCGCAACCGACCAGTCCCAAAACCAGCAGCGCGAGCGCTGGCAATGAGCGAAGGCGTCGCCTGGACGACGCTGAGGAAGTTGATGTGGATGTCATTTTTTGGGTGCCGTCCCTGCTGAGTTACCGGTGGCCGCCGGCTTGCCTTCCGCGGCCTTGTTGTAGAGAAACTGCCCTATCAGGTTCTCAAGCACCACTGCCGACTGGGTGGTCGTGATGGTATCGCCTGCCGCAAGATTCTTCTCGTCGGCCCCTGCTTCAACCCCAATGTACTGCTCCCCGAGCAAGCCACTTGTCAGGATCTTGAGCGAGCTGTCCTTGGGAAAGGTGTAGCGATTTTCCATTGCCATTGCGACCAGCGCCTGGTAGGACTTGACGTCGAAGGTAATCGACTCGACCCGGCCGACCACGACGCCCGCGCTCTTCACGGCGGCCTGGCGTTTCAGCCCACCGATGTTGTCGAACTTGGCGACGACCCGGTAAGTCGGCTGAAAACTCAGCGATAAAAGATTGGCCGACTGCAACGCCAGGAACAGGATTGCAGCCGCGCCAATGAGCACAAACAGGCCCACCCAGATGTCGCTTTTAGAGCGTTCCATGTTTGTTTTTTCCTTCAATCAGATAGTGAACATCATGGCCGTGAGGATGAAGTCCAGGCCGAGCACCGACAGGGAGGCAACTACCACCGTGCGGGTGGTCGCCCGGGAAACGCCTTCGGGCGTCGGCTGCGCCTCAAAGCCTTCGAGCAGCGCGATAAATGTGACGGCGATGCCGAAAACCAGGCTCTTGAGCATGCCATTTCCAACGTCGCGCCACACGTCGACGCCGCCTTGCATCTGGCTCCAGAACGCTCCGGAGTCCACCCCGATCATGGTGACGCCCACCACCCAGCAACCGCCGATCGCGACGGCGCTGAACACGGCAGCCAGCACCGGGACCGCGATGACGCCGGCCCAGAAGCGAGGCGCCAGAATGCGGCGAACGGGGTCAACGGCCATGAGCTCCATGGCCGACAGTTGCTCCCCCGCTTTCATCAGACCGACTTCGGCCGTGAGCGACGTACCGGCCCGGCCGGCGAACAGCAGCGCCGTTAGCACCGGTCCGAGCTCGCGCACCAGCGACAGGGCGACCAGCAGGCCCAGCGCTTCGCTGGAGCCGTAGCGTTGCAGCGCGTAATAGAACTGCAGGCCCATCACGAAACCCACGAACAACCCCGACACCGCGATGATTGCAAGCGAGTAATTGCCCAGGAAGTGGATTTGGTCGCGCACCAGCCCGAAGCGGCGCATTGCGGGTCCAAAGAGAGTCACGAGGCGGAAAAAGAGCCGCGCGCCATGGCCCAGGTCGGCCAGTTTGCCGCGCGCGGCGAAGCCCACATCGGCGGGATTCAGCCAGTTCATGGAGTAGTCTCCGCCCGGCGGCTCATGCCTGAAATCCTCCGCTGAAGTCCTGCGCCACCGTGGGGCCGGGGTAGTGGAAGGCCACCGGTCCATCCGCGCGTGCATGGACGAACTGGTCCACCAGCGGATCGGTCGAGCCCATGACTTCTTGCGGCGTTCCCTGCGCGGCCACCTTGCCGTTGGCAAGCACGATGACCTGATCGGCGATGGCAAACGTCTCCTCCAGGTCATGCGAGACCACGATGCTGGTGATACCCAGCGTGTCGTTGAGCCGGCGGATGAGCTGCGCAGCGGTGCCCAGGGAGATGGGGTCCAGTCCGGCGAACGGCTCGTCGTACATGATCAGGTCGGGATCCAGCGCGATCGCCCGCGCCAGTGCGACGCGACGCGCCATGCCGCCTGATATTTGCGATGGCATGAGGTCGCGCGCACCGCGCAACCCCACAGCATTGAGCTTCATCAGCACGATGTCGCGCACCAAGTCGCGGGGCAGGTCGGTGTGTTCGCGCAGAGGAAAAGCCACGTTGTCGAAGACACTGAGGTCGGTGAAGAGCGCACCGAATTGAAACAGCATGCCCATACGCCGGCGAATCTTGTACAGACCGTCCTGGTCGAGCGCTGCGATTGCTTGGCCGTCAAAGGTCAGTTCGCCCTGTTGCGGGCGCACCTGGCCGCCGATCAACCGCAGCACGGTTGTCTTGCCGCCGCCGGAGGCGCCCATCAATGCCGTCACCTTTCCGCGAGGAACGGTGAAGCTCACGCCGTCGAGGATGGGCCGGCCCCCGTAGCCAAAGCTCAGGTGGCGGCATTCGACGAGTGCCGTGGAATCGGGGTCAGTCATCCGGCAGGAGGAGCCGGGCAAAGCCGGCTTGAGAAGAGGGGAAGCCGGAATGATAAAGGCTGAGCTCCTGGAGAGGTGTTAACGAGGCAAATCGCTAAATCCCATTAGGAACTCATCCACCGACCGCGCCGCCTGCCGCCCTTCGCGGATCGCCCACACCACCAGGGATTGACCGCGGCGCAGGTCGCCGGCTGCGAACACGTTGGGCACATTGGTCGCATAACCGCCGATGAAATCGGTGGTGGCCTTGGCATTACCCCGGGCGTCCTTCTCGACACCGAAGCCTTCCAGGACGGTCGCGACCGGGTTCACAAAGCCCATCGCCAGCAGGACGAGGTCGGCCTTGAGCGTTTGCTCGCTGCCAGGCACTTCGATCATCTTGCCGTCCTTCCACTCAACGCGCACGGTTCTCAGGCCAGTGACTTTCCCGGACTTTCCATCACTTCCGTCGCCTATGAACTCCTTGGTCGCGATGGCGAACTCGCGCTCGCAACCTTCCTCGTGGCTGGAACTACTGCGCAATTTGTAGGGCCAGTAGGGCCACGTCAGCGGTTTGTTCTCCTCCTCGGGTGGCTGCGGCATCAGCTCGAACTGCGTGACACTCGCGGCGCCGTGCCGGTTGCTGGTGCCCACGCAGTCGGAACCGGTGTCGCCACCGCCGATCACGATGACGTGCTTGCCGTCCGCGCGGATTTGGCCCTCGAGCTTGTCGCCCGCGTTGATCTTGTTTTGCTGCGGCAGGAATTCCATCGCGAAATGGACGCCGTCCAGTTCGCGGCCGGGAACCGGCAAGTCCCGTGACTGCTCCGCTCCGCCCGTCAGCAGCACCGCATCGAACTGCTTTTGCAGTTCTTCTGGCGCGATCGATTCCTTGGCCCAATTGGTGACCTTGCTGCCTTCAGGAAGTTTGCCGATCATCACGCCGGTGCGGAAAGCGACTCCTTCCGCCATCATCTGCTCCACGCGGCGATCGATGTGGCTCTTCTCCATCTTGAAGTCGGGGATGCCGTAGCGCAGCAGGCCGCCGATGCGATCGTTCTTTTCGAACAAGGTGACGTCGTGCCCGGCCCGCGCGAGTTGCTGCGCTGCCGCCATGCCGGCGGGACCGGAGCCGACGACCGCGACTTGCTTACCGGTCCTGATCTTGGCCACGCGCGGCTGGACCCACCCATGCTCCCATGCACGGTCGATGATCGCGTGCTCCAGCGACTTGATGCCCACCGGCTCGTCGTTCACATTCAGCGTGCAGGCGGCCTCGCAAGGCGCGGGGCAGATTCGACCGGTGAACTCGGGAAAATTGTTGGTCGAGTCGAGCACCGTCCACGCGTTCTCCCAGTCCCCCCGATAGACCAGGTCGTTGAAGTCCGGGATGATGTTGTTGACCGGGCAGCCCGAGTTGCAAAAGGGCGTGCCGCAATCCATGCAGCGCGCACCTTGAATCTTGGCCTGCTCGTCGCTGAGCCCGATGACGAATTCCTTGTGGTGCTTCACGCGGTCGGGAACTGGCCTGTAGCCCTCCTCAACGCGTTCGAACTCCATGAAGCCCGTAATTTTTCCCATGTTCTTCTCCTTTTCTTAGGCCACGGCCGCCGGATGCTTCATCGCCACGTGCGCGTTGTTGCCTGAGCTGGCCTCCTCCACCTCGCGCTCGTACATCTCGAGCAGCGCGCGCTTGTACTCGTTCGGGAAGACCTTCACGAACTTGCTGCGGGAAGTCGTCCAGGTGTCCAGCAGTTCGCGCGCGCGCTTGCTGCCGGTCCAGCGGTTGTGCTCTTCCAGCAGTTTCTTCAGCAGCGCCTCGTCGGTCTGGTCCTTGTGCAGGCGAGTCTTGCTGCCCTTCTGCTCGCCTGTCGTCGCCACCTGTTCCAGCGAGACCATCGCTGGGTTGCACCGAGTCGCAAACTGACCGTCCTCGTCGTACACGTAGGCGATGCCGCCAGACATGCCGGCCGCAAAGTTGCGGCCCGTCTTGCCCAGAACCAATACCGTGCCGCCCGTCATGTATTCGCAGCCGTGGTCTCCGGTTCCTTCGACGACAGCCGTCGCGCCGGACAGGCGAACCGCAAAGCGCTCGCCGGCCACGCCGGCGAAGAACGCCTCGCCGGTCGTGGCGCCGTACAGGGCCGTGTTGCCGATGATGATGTTCTTGGTTGCCTCGCCGCGAAAATCGATGCTCGGGCGCACGACGATGCGCCCGCCAGACAAGCCCTTGCCGGTGTAGTCGTTGGCGTCGCCGATCAGATACAGCGTGATGCCCTTGGCCAGGAATGCTCCGAACGACTGCCCGCCCGTGCCTTCGAGCTGGATGCGAATGCTGTCGTCCGGCAGGCCCTCGGGATGCACCTTGGTCAACGCGCCGGAAAGCATCGCGCCCACCGAGCGATTCACGTTGCGGGCAATTTCAATGAACTGCACCTTCTCGCCCTTGTCGATGGCAGGCCGCGACTTCTCGATAAGGATACGGTCGAGGCTGCGTTCCAAGCCATGGTCCTGCTCTTCGACATGGAAACGCGGCACGTCCGCCGGCACCGGGGGCTGAGCGAAGAGGCGGCTGAAATCCAGGCCCTTGGCTTTCCAGTGGCCGATGCCCTTCATGGTGTCGAGCAAGTCGGCGCGCCCGATCAGCTCGTCGAACCGGCGAATGCCCAGTTGCGCCATGATCTGGCGTACTTCCTCCGCCACAAAAAAGAAGTAGTTGACGACGTGCTCGGGCTTGCCTGCGAATTTCTTGCGCAGCACCGGGTCCTGCGTGGCCACACCGACCGGGCAGGTGTTCAAGTGGCACTTGCGCATCATGATGCAGCCCTCGACCACCAGCGGCGCAGTAGCGAAGCCAAATTCATCGGCGCCGAGCAACGCGCCGATCGCGACATCGCGCCCGGTCTTCATTTGGCCATCGGCCTGCACGCGAATGCGGCCGCGCAAACGGTTCAGCACCAGGGTCTGCTGCGTTTCCGCCAATCCGATTTCCCACGGCGAGCCTGCGTGCTTGATCGACGACCAGGGCGAAGCGCCGGTACCGCCGTCATGGCCGGCGATCACGACGTGGTCGCTCTTGCACTTGGCGACGCCCGCCGCGATGGTGCCAACGCCGATTTCGGACACCAGCTTGACGCTGATGGAGGCGTGCGGCGCGACGTTCTTCAAATCATGTATCAGCTGCGCCAGGTCTTCGATTGAATAGATGTCGTGGTGCGGCGGCGGCGAAATGAGGCCGACGCCCGGCACCGAGTAACGCAGCTTGCCGATGTACTTGGAGACCTTGCCTCCGGGTAGCTGTCCGCCTTCGCCGGGCTTGGCACCTTGCGCCATCTTGATCTGGATCTGATCGGCCGATGACAGATATTCCGCCGTCACACCAAAACGACCGGACGCCACTTGCTTGATCTTCGAGCGCAGCGAGTCGCCCGCCATCAGCGGAATGTCGACTTCGACCGCGTCCCGGCCAATGATCTGCGCCATCGTCTCGCCGGTCTTGATCGGGATGCCCTTCAACTCCTGACGATAGCGCGCCGGATCTTCGCCGCCTTCGCCGGTGTTGCTCTTGCCGCCGATGCGGTTCATGGCGATCGCGAGCGTCGCGTGTGCTTCGGTCGAGATGGAGCCCAACGACATGGCCCCGGTCGCGAAGCGCTTGACGATGTCCTTGGCCGGCTCGACCTCGTCCACCGGAATGGCTTTGGCGGGGTCGATCTTGAATTCGAACAACCCGCGCAGCGTCATGTGCCGGCGGCTCTGGTCGTTGATCAGCTGGGCATATTCCTTGTACGTGTTCCAGTTGTTGGCGCGCGCGGCATGCTGCAACTTGGCGATCGCGTCGGGGCTCCACATGTGCTCCTCGCCGCGGGTGCGCCATGCGTATTCACCCCCTGCATCCAGCATGCTGGCGAGCACCGGGTCGTCGCCGAATGCAGCCTTGTGCATGCGGATCGCTTCCTGCGCGATCTCAAACACACCGATGCCTTCGACGCGGCTCGCGGTGCCGGTGAAATACTTTTCCACCGTTTCGCTGTTGAGGCCGATGGCCTCGAACAGCTGCGCGCCGCAGTAGCTCATGTACGTGGACACGCCCATCTTCGACATGATCTTGGACAGGCCCTTGCCCACGGCTTTCACGTAGTTGTAGATCGCTTTGTCGGGATTGAGGTCGCCCGGCAAGTCTTTGTGGATCGAGACCAGGGTTTCCATCGCGAGGTAAGGATGGATTGCTTCTGCGCCGTAACCGGCGAGCACGCCGAAGTGATGGACCTCGCGCGCGCTGCCAGTCTCGACCACCAGGCCGGCCGTCGTGCGCAGACCTTCCTTCACCAGGTGCTGGTGAATCGACGACAGGGCCAGCAAAGCAGGAATCGCCACTTGTGTCGGACCGACCGCGCGATCACTGATGATCAGAATGTTCTTGCCGCTCTTGATGGCATCCACGGCCTCGGCGTTAAGCGAGGCGAGCTTGGCTTCCACGCCTTCGTGGCCCCAGGCCAGCGGGTAGGTGATGTCCAGCGTGTAGCTGCGGAATTTGCCGTGCGTGTTGCTTTCGATCTCGCGCAGCTTCGCCATATCGGCGAAGTCGAGAATCGGCTGGCTCACTTCCAGCCGCAT
>JBKJTX010000181.1:0-2772 GCA_046590315.1 Ramlibacter sp.
CGCGCGGATCCCGGTCGGACAGCTACTCAAGTCTCCAGCTTCGCAACCATTGTGATATTGGCCTTCAGCAGTTTCGATACCGGGCAACCCGCCTTGGCATTGGCAGCGATTTCCTGGAATTGCGCCGCGGTCGCGCCAGGTATTTTCGCGGTTACGGTCAGATGGCTGCGGGTAATTTCGAAGCCCTCGCCGACCTTGTCGAGCGTGATGTCGGCATGGGTCTCGATTTTCTCCGCAGTCAGCCCTGCCGTGCCCAGCATCAGCGAAAGTGCCATCGAAAAACATCCGGCATGCGCGGCGCCAATCAGCTCTTCCGGATTGGTGCCCTTACCGTTCTCGAAGCGCGACTTGAAGCCGTAGGGTGCTTCCTTGAGCACGCCGGTCTCGGTGGATATCGTGCCCCCGCCGTCCTTGATGCCGCCCTTCCAGACTGCCCATGCCTTCTTGACCATGTTTGCTCCTTTTACGCTGGTGGGAGTGGTTGCACTGCAAAAGATAGGCCCGCCGCTTTCCGCAAGCCAGCATCCGTTTGCAGTTTCGCCCTCGCGCCACGATGCCGCGCGGCCCCTCTGGACCTCCGGCAGGGATGCGAAGTTCCCTGGCCGCGCCCGAGCTGCGCCTACTTTTCGGATTCCAGTGCCAGCTTGTAGCGCTGGCGCGCGGCCTCTTCCCTGACGACGTCGTCGATTTCTCGGATGACGCCGTCCACGTCGATGGGGATTTCGCTGCGTTCGAAGCAACCGGTCAGGACCACGTCGGGCAACAACGTGCCGCTTTGGTAGATCGACCAGATTTCCTTGCCATAGTCAGTGGTCCGCAGTTCCGGGGCAAAGCGTCCGAAATAGGCGGTCAGGTTGTCGACGTCGCGTTCGAGCATGGCTTCGGCGCTGTTGTTGCCGGCGGCGTCGACGGCCTGCGGCAGGTCGATGATGACCGGCCCGTCGCTGCCGACGAGCACGTTGTATTCGGACAGGTCGCCGTGGACGATGCCCGCGCAGAGCATGCGCACGACTTGCATGACCAGCATGTGGTGGTATTCGCGCGCCAATTCCGGCGTCAGGGTTAGTTCGTTCAATCGCGGTGCGGCGTTGCCGTTCTCGTCTTTCACGAGTTCCATCAGCAGCACGCCGTCGAGAAAGTTGTACGGTTCCGGAACGCGCACCCCGGCTGCGGCAAGGCGCCGCAAAGCGTCGGCCTCTGCGTTCTGCCAGGCTTCCTCCTGCTCCTTGCGGCCGTAGCGGGAACCCTTTTCCATGGCGCGGGCACGGCGGCTGTTCTTGACCTTGCGGCCCTCGGTGTACTGGACGGCCTGGCGGAAACTGCGCTTGTTGGCCTCCTTGTACACCTTCGCGCAGCGGATCTCCTCACCGCAACGCACGACATAGACGATCGCTTCCTTGCCGCTCATGAGCTGGCCGATGACTTCGTCGACGAGGCCTTCTTCGACGAGCGGCTGGATTCTTGGTGGGGTTTTGATGGGGGCCCTGTCTGCGCCGGGACGGCGTGGCTGCGATGATGTGCGGTAACAAGCAAGTTTAATTCAATTGCCCTGCGGCCAGCCGGATTTCCGTCGACTTGAAGTTCACATCCTTTTTGCTAAACTGGAGCCTCGCAACTTTGAAAGGAGGTGATCCCATGAGAGACAACCAAGGCAACACCGGTCGGCGGCACTCTGGAACTGGATCAACCACAAGGTTCAGGAGTCTGGTCGGCTAAAGGCCGGAATGCCTGCAGGAAAAAACGCCCCGTCCACGCAATTGGACGGGGCGTTTCGTTTTGGCACTCGTTAATTACGGGCTCACCTAAGCGGTTTGCCTGCCGTAATAGCTGTCGATGAAAAAACGACTGCTCCCCTCGGCAGCAACGATCCCAGTGCCCAAGCCGCAGTGCCGGCAGACCGGATAAAAAGCCGGCGCCGCCGGGTGTCCGTTTCATGCCCCTATCCGATCGACCCGCGCCAAAATAATAGCTACAACTTCGGAATCCGCAGCGTCTTGCTGATCATCAAGGTACCGGACAACGCGAACAGCAGCACCAGCGGATGCAGGTCCGCGGGACCCAATGTCCAGACCCCCCAGTAGAGATCATCGCCCAGGCGGTCCCGCCACGCGGCCAGGGCAAGCACGCCCGTAAGCACCACGCTGGTGGGAATCGGCGTGCCTTCGAAGTAAGCAACCTTGTCGGCGCCTTCGGAAAGTTCTTCCGCCGTAACGTTGTAGCGGGCGAGGCGGCTGACCCCGCAGCACACAAAGTAAATCAGCACCAGCCAGTCCCAGCCGCCGCGCAAGCCGGCCGCGAAGCCAAGCGCGGCCGGTGCGACGCCGAAAGAAATGACGTCCGCCAGCGAATCCAGCTCTCGCCCGAGCGCGGAATGGGTGTGCCGCCAGCGCGCAATGCGGCCATCGAGCACATCGAACAGGAAGGCCGCGGGCGCGAGCACTGCGGCTGCCATGAAATGCGCCAGGGATTGGCTTCCGACAAAGACCATGGCGCAGAATACGCCGCCCACGCCACAAGCGGCATTGCCCAGGGTGAACAGATCCGCCAGATGCATGCCGCGGATCATCGAGAAATGCTTGCGCGGACGGTCGAAGCTCATTCCGGGCGTCCAATCTGGCCAGTGGATAAGCCCGTTGGACATTGGAACCGCCCGGTAGTGCCCCCGTTAGAGGCGCAGCCGCTAAACGCGGTACCGGCATTACGAGCGGCCGTGCACTTCGTTGACGTCCGGGCTGCGGGTCACCGTCACCACCGCGGCGGGGCCCTCCACGG
>JBKJTX010000293.1:0-3963 GCA_046590315.1 Ramlibacter sp.
TGATCGAGGCGGACGCGTCGCTTGCCGACGCCGAGAAAGCCCGGCGTGCACAGCAGTTGCACGATGAGTGGCAGGGCTTGCACGACCAGGTGACCTCGATGGGCGGGCTGCGCATCATCGCCACCGAGCGCCATGAGTCTCGCCGGATCGACAACCAGCTGCGCGGCCGCTCCGGCCGCCAGGGCGACCCGGGGTCCTCGCGTTTCTACCTGAGCCTGGACGATCCGTTGATGCGCATCTTCGCGGGCGATCGCGTAAAGGCGATCATGGAGCGGCTCAAGATGCCCGACGGCGAGGCCATCGAAGCTGGCATCGTCACGCGCAGCATCGAAAGCGCGCAGCGCAAGGTGGAAGCGCGCAACTTCGACATTCGCAAACAGCTCCTCGAATACGACGACGTGTCGAACGACCAGCGCAAGGTGATCTATCAGCAGCGCAATGACATCCTCGACGCAGGCGACCTGTCGGCGCAGATTGCGTCCCTGCGCGAGGGCTGCTTCACCGATCTGGTCCACCAGTACGTTCCCGTGGAATCCGTCGAGGAGCAATGGGACGTGCCCGGCCTCGAGAAAGCCCTGGCCGAGTGGGGAATCACCGTCAACTTGCAAAAGGAAGTGCAGGCCGCCAGCAGCATTACTGCTGAAGACCTGCTAGAGCTCGTGCGCAAGTCCGCGAACGACGTGTTCGACAACAAGGTACAGCAGATAGGCGCCACCAACTTCACTCAGTTCGAGCGCATCGTGCTGTTGCAAAGCATAGACACGCACTGGCGCGAACACCTCTCTGCGCTGGACTACCTGCGTCAGGGCATCCATTTGCGCGGTTATGCGCAAAAGCAACCCAAGCAGGAGTACAAGCGCGAAGCATTCGAGCTGTTCGGCCAGTTGCTCGACTCGGTGAAAAACGATGTGACCAAGGTGTTGATGACGGTGCAGGTGCAGTCGGGTGAACAACTCGAGCAGGCCGCCGAAGACATGGAAGACCGTGCCGAGCGAATTGCCAACGTCACCTACACTGCGCCCACCGAAACAGGCGACGTGGAAAGCAAACTGGACGAGAGCACGGCGCGCCCGCATCCGGCGCAGGCCTCGGCTATGCCGCACGTCGGCCGTAACGACCCGTGTCCTTGCGGCAGTGGAAAGAAATTCAAGCAGTGCCACGGCAAACTGGCGTAAGCGAAACACGCTCTTACAACTGCCTCCCCCTTTCTTACTAATGAGCTGACTGCTCACAAGTAACAAAGCCGAATTGCAGAGAACACCCTGTCAAACTTGACAGGGGTCGCGCCCCGAAAAAATCCGATTGCCTCTTCAATGGGAGCACCAATGTTTCACAGGTGCCTCCATGGAAGTCGCTGACACCCTGCTTCAGGCGCGGCCTGCCGAACCGAGACTGCCCGCTCAGCTGCGCAACCGCATCGATCGCGAGTTCACAGCTCGTTGGAAAGAGCAGTGGGGCGAAAAATTCATTCTGCATGGTAAGCCCGCCCTCGGTGGCGCGGTACGGCTCGATGGCAACGACTACCTGAGTGTCACTGGGCATTCGGCCATTGTGCAGGCCCAGGTCGATGCGCTGCGCCAGGACACCGAAGCCGTCGTTCAGTCGGGCGTATTCCTGCTGGATCACCATCCCGCAAGAGCGTTCGAGAAGGCGATGGCTACCTGGCTGGGCAAGGAAGACACGTTCCTTTGCCAGTCGGGCTACACGGCCAACATGGCGCTGTTGCAGATCATCGCGGATGAACAAACGCCGGTGTACCTTGACGGTCTCGCGCACATGTCGCTATGGGAGGGCGCGCGCGCCGCGAAGGCCCCGGCGTACGCGTTCCGCCACAACGACCCGGCCCATCTCGACCGAATGCTTCAACGGCACGGTCCCGGCGTGGTAGTCGTCGATTCCGTCTACAGCACGACCGGGGCTTTGAGCCCGTTGCGCGCGATTGTCGAAGTGGCAGAAAGGCACGACAGCGTCATCGTGGTGGACGAGTCTCACTCCATGGGAACGCACGGTCCACAGGGCGCGGGCCTGTGCGCCCAGCTGGGCCTCACCCATCGGGTGCATTTCATCACCGCGAGCCTGGCCAAGGCATTCGCCGGGCGCGCCGGAATTTTCAGCGCGCCAGCCAGCATGCGGTACTACGTGCAGATATCGGCATTTCCGAACATCTTCAGCTCCTCGTTGCTGCCGTATGAGGTCGCCGGGCTGGCCGCAACCCTGAATGTCATCCGCGCCGCGGACGATGCCCGCAGCCGGCTGCACGCCAACACCGCGCGGCTGCGCGCAAGCCTCAACGACGCCGGCTTTCCCATCCATCAAGGCAGCGAGCAAATCATTTCCCTCGAGGCGGGCGCCGAGCCTGCGGCAATGCGACTTCGCGATGCGCTTGAGGCGCGTGGTGTGATCGGCTCCATCTTCTGCGCTCCGGCCACCAGCAAGAACCGCGCGATGGTGCGCCTCACCTTGAACGCTTCGCTGACCGATGCCGAAATGCAGCATGCAGAAGCTGCGGCGCACGAAGTGGCGGCCATCGTTCAGCCCTGGGAGTGGCCGATCGCCCGGCGCAACCGCGGACGCAATGCATTGTGATCCCCGTGATGTCAGCTCTGGACGTTGCGTCTTTCCTGGCGAGTGAGCCAGTTGCTGTAGCTGTTCGTGGGGTCCGGGCAATGCTGCGCGTCGAGCGAAAAAACCGCGCCGAGCAGCGCCGCATCCTGGCCCACCACAAATGCCTTCGTCAACTCCGGCACTTCGGTGCGACCCAGCGCCTGACGCAACTCGAGGTCCGCGAGCCGCCGGCCGGAACGGATGTCTTCCAGTCCGGCGCGCTTCACGCCTTCCAGTTCGGCCAACTCGGCCAACGCGTTGAGGCCGTCCATCGTTTCCAATTGCAGCCAGCTGACGCTGCCTGAGGCGTCCATGCCGAGCACACCAAAGGGATCCCCGATCACGACGTGCTCGACCCAGCGTTTGGCAGCGAACGCAGCGAGGTCCCGGCTCACGGAGGGCACGCGCAGCAACGCGTTCTGCTCGGGGCTGAGGGTCACGCGCCAGGTCTGAGCATGCCGGGCATTGGGCGTCGCCAGCAAATGTTCAACGGACTCGATCAGCCGGCGCGAGATGTCGGGCGTTTGCTTGGCGATGAACTGGTCGATCAGGCCGCGATTAAAGGCCCGCACCGCTACCTGCTCGTCGGCCTGCCCTGTGAGCAGCACGCGCGAGCCGGGCCAATCCACCAGTTCGCCCAGCGCCTGCAATCCATCCATCGCCGGCATCGAGTAATCGACAACGCACACGCGGGTGAGCGCGTAGCGTTCTGTGTACTTGGACCAGTAGGCCAGGATTTGAGTGATGAGCGGCTTGCCCGCGCGCCATTGGTCAATCAGCTGCTGCTGGTTCCATGCATCGGCTTCCCAGAACGGCGGCTCCTGCTGCAGGTAGTTGATGCACTCTACCGGGCGCAGAAACAGTTTCACGTGCCACTGCCGCGGCAGGACCAGCGCCAGCATCTCGAGGTAATCCGGATCGTCGTCCAGAAAGACAACGGTGCCGGGTCGGTGGAAGAGGGGGAAGCTCATGGAAGGGTCCGCACGGCAAGCGTGTCGTTGTGGTGTTGGCTCTGGCCGTCCATTGTGCTAACTCAGGACGGGCAATTCAATGGTGAACGTGGCGCCGTGGCCCGGCATCGATTTGACGCGAATGGCGCCATGCGCGCTGTGGATCACCTGGTGGCAGAAGGCCAGACCCAGGCCATGGCCGGTGCCGCGGTTGGTGGAAAAGAATGGCTCGAAGATGCGGGGCTGCAGCTCTGGGTCGATGCCGACCCCGCGGTCCGCGAAGAGGATTCGGCCGTGCGCGGGCTGGGCATCGACCTCGATCATGAGGTCGCCCGGCTGCGTCGCGGTACTGGCGGCGGCGAGCGAACGCAAGGCGTTCTTCATCAGGTTGTCGATCACCTGGGAGAAC